>JBCBPQ010000070.1:0-29314 GCA_039820645.1 Cyanobacteria bacterium J06633_8
ATCGACATATAACTTTGTATTTAGTTACTCAAGGAATTACAGCGTTAATTTTAGCTGTAATTCCAGCTATTAGTTTTTGTCGCTTGCGGAAAACAGTGAACAGTTAGCAGTGAACAGTGAACAGTTAACAGTGAACAGTGAACAGTGAACAGTGAACAGTGAACAGTGAACAGTGAGCAGTGAACAGTGAACAGTGAACAGTTAACAGTTAACAGTTTTCCGCAAGCGACAAAAACTAATAGCTGGAATTACAGCTAAAATTAACGCTGTAATTCCTTGAGTAACTAAATACAAAGTTATATGTCGATGTATTGCTGGAATAAAGCTTTGTGCTGAAGTTATTAAGAAGATTGAAATACTAATAATCAAATATGAAATGGAAGGTACAATATTCCACCACAATGCATCTGTCACGTATCTTCTTAACAGTAACCACTGTAATAAACCCAACCATAAACCGGAAAAAATATAAGCAGCAGTTGGCAATATTCTAAAAAATATAGCTGCTTGTATGGATATTTCAGTTGTTGAAGCACCGATATCAGAAATGTATTTAATCCAGGCTTGAGAAACAGTATTTGCTACTAACCAGCCGATTGCAGTGGCAATCATCCAAGACCAGCCAGAGATGTATTTACTCAGAGGTATAGATTGGTCTGCTGCAAAAATTAATGCGAATAAACTACTTGCAATCAGCTTTGCAATTCTGTACCACAAAATTTCATTTTGAGCAAAATCCTGGGGTATATTATCTCGCAGAATTTTTTCTAAAGCAAGACTAGCAATTCCTCCGCCAATCCATCCCAAAATTGTCATAAATGTAAATAACAAAAAGAATCCTCTTCGTTCGGAACGAGGTATAAGCAATGATTTTCTTTGTTTTACATTGAATTCAGAGGGATTTTGTGGAATCTTTTTAAATAAAGATGGCATGAGAATGAGCGATAAAAGTAATTATTGTCTGGTAAATAGAATTGATTATCTACTTGATATTTTTTTAGCTTACCAATTGTATAGCATTCCTAAATCATTTGTGAGATTTGAGAAACCCGGTTTTTGCGAAAAACCGGGTTTCTGGCATCTATCTTTCTCACGACTCATATACGATTGCTATATATTACTTTTTTAATTTCAGCATTCATCAGCTTGATGAGTTTACTTTTCATACTTTCCCAAGTATAGGTAATCTTCTAATGGGAAAGGAGTAAACAAATATTTCAAACAATTTTATACATTTGTTTATTTGGTATTACCTATTTCCTATTCCCTATTCCCTATTCCCTAAACTTCAACAATTGCCTCTTCTTGGTCAATATTCAAAGCATCAAGAGTATCCCAAATGTGCTGTAACATGGGCTGCAATCCTTCACCAGTAACCGCTGAAATTATAAAAACTGGTGCAAAAGAAAGATGATTTAACTCCGACGCTAATGCCTCCAAATCTACATTTTCTTTATCAACAGCATCAATTTTATTCAAAGCGATAATCTGGGTTTTTTCTTGTAATTCTCGCCCATATGACTGCAATTCCTGGATAATCGTATTATATTCACCGACTACATCTTCGCTGGTTGCATCAATTACGTGTAGCAATAAGCGAGTACGTTCGATGTGACGCAAAAAATCGTGTCCTAATCCCGCACCTTGAGAAGCACCTTCAATTAATCCGGGGATATCCGCAAAAACTGTACCGTCACCAGTCGGTTTTCTAACTACCCCTAAATTCGGTATCAAAGTAGTAAAAGGATAATCGGCAATTTTTGGACGTGCTGCCGATAAAGCCGAAATCAAAGTCGATTTACCAGCATTTGGTAATCCAATAATGCCTACTTCCGCTAACAGTTTCAACTCCAAACGTAATGCTTTTATTTCTCCATCTAATCCCGGTAAAGCATGTTCTGGAGCGCGGTTACGATTGCTTAAAAAATACTTATTCCCCAATCCACCTTTTCCACCTTCTGCAACTAGTAAAGTTTGTCCGGATTTAGTTAAATCGCCAATTAACTCATCACTTTCTCCCTTGTAAACGGCAGTACCGCAAGGAACTTCAATTAATAAATCATCCCCAGATGCGCCAGTCTTATTTTTCGGACCACCGCGAGAACCATTTTTTGCCACAAAACGACGTTTGTACTTAAAATCCAATAAGGTTTGCAAATTTTCTGAAGCAACTAAAATCACCGAGCCACCGCGCCCTCCATTACCTCCGGAAGGTCCGCCAGCAGGTACATACTTTTCCCTACGAAAAGCAACAATACCATCACCACCTTTACCTGCTTCTACTTCAATTTTTGCACGATCGATAAATTGCATTTAGTTGTTAGTTGTTAGTTGTTAGTTGTTAGTTGTTAGTTGTTAGTTGTTAGAGTCAGGAATTGAGTTGAGGTGTGAGTTTAATTGAGGTGCTAGATTATCAATGATTCATTTTAGCGTTCCTATCTGTTCGGTTATTAAAAATTTACGACGATAAGCGCGTCTTATGACTCCCACTTATTAACAATTTCCCAGATATTATCGTCTAATTCCTCGAATAATTGATACAGCCGTAAATCCTCAAACCTCTTACTCGACATTTACTTCCACAACTAACAACTAACCACTAACAACTAACAACTAACTAAATATACTCCGAAATATCCTCTTGACAATCATCTGCTAAATATGATAGAGCGCGAAAACGCAAGCCCACGAGTTGCTCGTAAAGCGGGTTTAATTTGCATAAAGGTGGAATATGTACAATTTTGCGTCCAAATAATTTCACATCTCGTTCAAAAGGACATTGAGAAGGAATCATTTTGCACAAAAAATGGGCAACTTTAGGATCTTCAATGTTCAAACCATCAAGCCAATCTCGCAAAGGATTTAAAGCTTCAATTGGGGGTTTGCCTGGAGGTTTAAGAGGTGATGCAACCCCAGTAGAAGCTCCTGCTGGCTGGGGATTTTCCAGAGTGTGGCGCAGAGATTCCAGCAGGTTTTCTGGTTCTCCCAAAGCTTCACAGAGTTTGTGCAGTAATTCGTCTTCGCTAGGAGAATAGATTCCATCGGCAATGGCTACCATTACCGCTGTTCGCAAGAAGTTTTCTGCTATTGGGGTACTTTTACCAAAAACAGCAGCTAATTCTTCTGGCGTTATCACTTCAAATGATTCTACATTCATCCCAGGATTTAATTTTTCATGGGTGATTGAAGTTATCAATTGCTTTTCTTGCTCGTCAAAGTTTCCGTCAGCCCAAGCAATAGTCAGCAGCCCTCGCAGCCATGCGGATATTTGTTCGCTGCTGTAAGCAGATTGAACAGCACTTGTCATAACTCACGTCTCTAACTTTCCTGATTTACATACTAACTCGCCATCCAATTATCTTTCTCAAGACTTATTAGCAATTTCTTTAAAAAGAATATATCTGATTGATATACACATAATTGCAACTAGCTTGATTTAAAAAAAGATTGTGGATTATCATTATTTATTATGCAATTACCATCAACCAAGACTTACAGCGATATTTTTTTTATTTGTCAACAAGAAAGTTATCAGAACAGAATTTATTAGATTATTTCTATTGAAGTAAACTGATTGTAGTGATATTATTGATAATTATTTTTATTTGTTTTACTGAATAGTATTTCACTAATATCGCAGAAAGGTGCATTTTGAAAACCCAAGTCAACCCCAGAAATATTCAAGAAATATTATTCCCTCTTTTAGGAAGGGCTATTGACAATTTATTTACTGACTTTATCCCTAAAAATACTCAAGGTACTTTAAAAGAGATTATTGTTGGTTTAAATACCCGTTCTCAACACTTAAATAATCGCAAAGAGCCTTGGTTTGAATTAGATTTACCTGACATAATTCGCTTAGAAAGAAGGTTTTCCCGCAAAAGCAAACATCATAAGTTTATTAGTATTGCGGGGGTAAAAAATGATTGGTTGAACTCGCTAACATCAACAAGCACTCGACTGCGTATGGTTGTAACAGAAGGCTTACAGATGTATTTTAAAAAACAGCAAGTTAAACAACTCTTTGATAAGCTTATTGAGAATTTTTTGAAATCGGAATATGCATTTGATTCTAAATCATCCATGATTGCGGAAGATTCAATTGCCTCTAATCGAATATATGTCAGCAAATTTTGACTGGAGTATTTCAGATATCCGCGAGATTCAGAATTGGAAATCCGGTTGTCGGGTGATGGAAACTATAACCTTCGCAAACTTTGAAGTTAAAGTTGTGCAGCGTTTGTCTGTGAATTTTATAAAACGTTTGCTCTTCAAGTATATTCCTCTCTTCAGAAACTCTTATGGCTTGGCATTATTTCAACTCACTTAAACCATAATTACGAACTGTATTCAGGTATAAATAATGTTTAACTTTGGCATCGAACATGAGGTTGCTTTCATTGATAATGCTGGAAATTTTGCTGACTTCTCTCAGGTACAATTTGCTGATTTCAATCAAATAGTCGAAAGACTACCCATTTACAAGGATGATTATCCACAATTGCGAATCGGTGATGCTGGTATAAAAGAGAAGCGTTGGTATATAGAAGGTTTTGAACGCTTTGCTGATTCAGAAGAAGTTGTCGAATGTCTACCAAAAGGAATCGAAATTAGAACAACTATTAACCCCGATATTAATAGTGCGATCGCCGAATTAGATGAAAGCTTCCGTTTACTAAAAGAAACAGCAGCGGAATATGGTTATTCTCCAGCATTAATTAGCTTCAATCCCAACTACGATAAATTCGTACCCAATCCACCTTTGAATAAATATGAAACGAAACGAAGGCAGGCTTCTCCAGAAAAGCAAACCGCTGATATTCCCATGCTCACTTATGGCCCGGATTTGAATATTTCGATGTTAGGCTTAACAACAGAAAAGATTATTGATATTGGTAGAAAGTTTACTTATTATAGCCCTTATATTATTCCTTTTAGCTACAGTTCTCCTTTTTATCAAGGTGGTTTATGGGAAGGTTTTTCTGTAAGAACTTTCATGAGAACGGGAAAAAGACCTGCGGCGATGGTATTTTTAGAAAAACAGGAAGAACTAATCAAAAGCATCCCATCTTTAACCAAAATCGCTCGCATTCGGGCAGAAGTTGGTCGAATTGAGTTTAAAGCCTTTGATAGCTGTAGCGATTTTTCTATTTATGCTGGGTTATTAGCTTTATTAAAAGGAATGATTTTAGAGGAATCATTAACCGGTAGAGCAACTGTACCCGATGCCAAAAAACATCAAATTTCAGCACAAGAAGGATTTGATAACGAAGATATTTTTGCAGGAGCAAAACAGATTATACAACTTGTAGAATCTACGCTAAAAAATGACCCTGACGTAAATTTACTCGCACCTTTAAAAACTCTTTTAGACAAGCGAGAAACACCAGCACATAAACTTATTCGACTGTACAAACAAACAAACTCTATAGAAGAATCCCTCAAACAAACTTACAGCAGTTAATTAGTAGTTAACAATTCTCTATTAGCCGTTACAAAGTTAATAAATGGTTAAAGGATAAAGGTAACAAGAAGGTATGGGGCATTCTCGCCTTTATCCTATAGCCCTTATTTTTTACATTAGAAGAAAACTAATTAAGTTTTATTTCTTCCTGCTTTCTTGCTTGTACTTCTTGCCAAACATCTTCCCAACGCTCGCTAATTAAATCTCGAAGTTTAGCTAAATACTCCTCAGACTGATAATTATCTTCCTCGGAATTCAAGTTGCTGTCAGTAAATACGAAGCTAGGTATAGTGGATGATACTTTAATCATGATAAATGTGACGACTTCAAGGACTATTGCAATTTTATAGCAACAACTCAAGTAAGTTGTGTGCTGCTTTACAAAAGATGATAGTAAACTATATTTAGATATACATCAGTTCTCAGAATTTATAAGTAATTCCAAAACAATTTTTGAAAAGAAATTAGTAATTTTTGTATTAAAAGTCAAGGAATGTAAACATACGCACACGCAGAATTTTGGCAAATAGTAGTGAATGATACAAAAACTAATTACCTAAGTTTGTTTGCTGAGAATACCAAAATATTTAAGTAATATTTAGGTAAACTTGATTCTAGCTTAATAAATAGTTATTAGCTAAAATTTTATGAATAAAGTCAATAAATCTAGTTAATTCAAGAATTAAACAAAAAAGATAAAGGATTGCTCATATTCTTAGCAAAACCAAGAATGCCTCTATCGCGATGCTCGTAAATTAATTTTCCTTGAGAGTCAAATAAAAAAGTTGCTCCGCGCTGTGTTAAATAAGCTGAGTCAGGAACATAAGTACTCCAATTGCTCAAAACTTCAGTCATATTTCGCAAGCGTAATGTTGCTAGCTCAAAAGGGCGCTGAAAATCTTTTCCTCCAGCAAGCTTAAAAAACGAACCTTTTATAGCTGGTAAAGGGGTATCTCTAACAATTTCTTCATCTCCGATTAGTTGAGGTGCTTTTTTATCCCCTTTATAACCCCTAAAAACTTCTTTCAAAGTTCCAGGGCTGCCAATACCAGCACACATTAACATCAAGTTAAGCCAAGCATTTTGTGAAGTTGATAGCAAAGGGAAGTTTGTATTTAAACCGCGATAAAGTGCTAACTTCTGATGAATTTCAGCTTGAGCATCGACAAACAAGCACTCTTGGGGAAATCCAGTGTAGTTACAAAACTTGATTCCAGAGTTGCGATTGCCGATTCCAATAGCGCGAATTGTGACTTGTTTAGCTTGAAGTTTTTCTTTTTCTCGTTGCAACCACCAAGCGTATTCTAAATTATCGAAGTCCCCTAATTGCGACCAAATCAGCACCAGTAGCTGTGAAGTATTTGAGCAACCATCTAAAACGGGTTTAATTTCTCCGTGGCTAATTCGCAAGCACTGAGTTTGGCTTAAAACTGAGTAAACATCTAAGGAGTTGGAAGGTGTTTGGGTATTCATGAGGTGGGAGGAGCAGTCTGCAAATATTATTTTAAAACTTATTTAAACAATCAAATTCTTTCAACTGGGTGTTTTCTGCCAATAGTAACAGAAATTACAGGAATAATTAATATCGGTTCATAAAAAATCGAAGCCTAACAAATAACTTGCCATCCACCCAAAAATTTAGCTAGTTTACCTCTTTCGGCATAGCCAAATACCACTGCAATAACAGCCATTATTAAAACTGTATAAAAAAAATAATTGTTCCATTACTCTCAATCGAAGTAAACGTAATAATTGTAATATATGAAGCTGGTGGTTGCTGCTTTACAATAGGCACAAAAAATTAGAAAATTACCCATAGCTAGCATCATAAATTTTATACATTCTCTGTTATTCTTCGCGAACCTTTGCGCTAACCTCTGGGAAACTTTACGTTAAAACAAATTATTCTTACTTAATCAAAACTCAACTGTGAATATGAAACAAACCATCATCCAAGTTGACGCATTTACCAATAAACCTTTTTCTGGAAATCCTGCTGCTGTTTGCGTTTTAGAAACTCCTCAAAGTGACGAATGGATGCAAAATGTAGCTAAAGAAATGAATTTATCGGAAACGGCATTTTTAGTAAAACAAGCAGATGGTTACAGTTTACGCTGGTTTACTCCTGCAACAGAAGTACCATTGTGTGGTCATGCTACCCTTGCCAGTTCTCACGTTTTATGGTCAGAAAATCATCTTTCTGCCGAGGAATCAGCCCGTTTTCATACTAAAAGCGGTTTATTAATTGCCAAAAAACAAGATGATTGGATTGAATTAGATTTTCCCGCAAATCCTTCTGAAGCTATTTCTACACCTCCAGAAATTAGTGAAGCTTTGGGAGTACCCGTTAAAACAATAGTGAAAAATTCTCTAGGTTATTTAGTAGAAGTTGAATCGGAAGACTTAGTTAGAAAATTAGAGCCAAATTTTACAATTTTAACTCAAAAATTCCCAGAGGTTATTGTTACTAGCATTGCTGAAAGTAGCTCGGAATTCGATTTTGTATCGCGCTTCTTTTGTCCGGGATTAGGTATCAATGAAGACCCCGTAACCGGTGCTGCTCACTGCTGCCTTGCTCCTTATTGGAGAAATAAATTAAATAAAGATGAATTTTTGGCTTATCAAGCTTCAATTAGGGGTGGTGTAGTAAAAGTAAAATATTCTGGTGAAGATAGAGTTTATTTACGGGGACAAGCTGTTACAGTTTTGCGAGGGGAATTAATCGGTTCGTAGTTGCGCTTTAGCGCTCAAGATTTTTGGCGCTGAAGCGCAACTACGAACAAATTTAGATATTATTTGATATCTATAAAAATTTTATCTGCTAATATTTTCGCCAGCATTACGGGAACGGCATTTCCAATCATTTTATAGCCATCACCAATATACTTATCGATAAAAGTAAAAATCCCCCAGTAATACCTTTGGATAAACAAATTATATCTGGGGTTTCTTGACTTTTAATACAAAATAACGAATCTCTTTGTTGATACGGTTTAAAGACCCAGATTATAACATTCGCAGATTTTTCCCACATCAACGAAAAAATTAACTAAAAAACAATCCCTAACTAACCAGCAATTAACTTTCTCTTAAATTCGTGCTATAATATTATTCTTGTCTGTAATCGAGAATCATAAAAATAATCCCCCTCTCCATACACGAAGAAGGGGTTTATTGTGACGCACGCTGTTAAATAAGTAGAGATAGGGGAAAATTAAGCCGGGAATATTCTTAGTCTCCGATTTGGTTCTTCCCCAAAACTGTTTGATTTAAGTCGATAATGCTCGACTAATTCATGCTGCATTTTACGCACTTGCGAAGAACGCGGTAGTAATTCTACTGGCTGTCCTTTGGGAATTACTATTTGTTCTACCGCAAGTCTAGCTTCTTCTAAAGCATCAATTTCATCATCACTGCCGTTGTGGAGAAACAATTGTAATTCACGCTCGTCAGCAACTTCTGGCTCGTCGATATTTAACAACCGACGCAAGCCACGAGTAATCTGTGGAATGGTGCTAGACTTTATCATGTGAATGGGCACTTGACGGGCTTTCGCCATTTGGCGTAATTTCGCATGATTCTTGACGTGCGATCGCAAAGCCAAAATCGCATCAGCACTATCAATATCTTTTGTCAAAATGACAGGTAAATGAAGAACCTCAACTACCTGATCTAATTGACTGCGACTAACGCCATAAGGGTAAATATGTAGAGGTAAATCCTCACCGTTTGGACCGGAATCTTTATGCCCATTGCTCTCAAAACCGTTAGAGTTATTGAAAGATTGATCTAATAAGCGGTCAAATTCACTACGTCCGGAACCATTGCCATTTTGGTATTCCGCACCTAATGGCACTAAAGGACGCATTTGCCCGGATGCTCTCCACCCATTTGTTCTATTAGAGCTTCGCCCGCGAACATTTTCTTCTCCTCTATCAGTTTGTGAAGCACCACCATTAATAGCAGTCAGATGACGGGCGATCGCCACTTTACCGTTATCATCTATGGTTCTCACTTGCGGGGTTGGCTGTCTTCCTCTCAAAAGATTATCTATAGTGTCAGCAACGCTTTCATGAACTACCCAGCGCTGCCTTTCTTGCATTTCAACAGCAATTTCAAAAGTAGGAGGGGCTTTACGTTCCAAAACTGTTTTTTGAGAGCCTCGCCTTCTGGCTTCATCATCTCCCAAAGTTACAGCTTGTATGCCACCTACCAAATCTGAAAGGGTAGGGTTTTTTATCAAGTTTTCAATTTGATTTCCATGTGCCGTACCTATAAGCTGCACGCCACGTTCGGCAATAGTACGAGATGCTAATGCTTCTAACTCCGTACCAATCTCATCAATTACAATTACCTCTGGCATATGGTTTTCCACAGCCTCAATCATTACTTGATGTTGTTGATCTGGATGAGCAACCTGCATTCGCCTTGCCTTACCAATTGCCGGATGAGGTACATCACCGTCTCCAGCAATTTCATTAGAAGTGTCAATTATAACCACTCTTTTATCAAGCTCATCCGCTAAAACACGGGCGATTTCTCTCAAAACAGTAGTTTTTCCCACACCTGGACGACCCAGCATGAGAATTGATTGACCATTTTCAACTAAATCGCGGATCATGCTAATTGTTCCATGTATCGCACGTCCGACACGACAGGTTAAACCTATGATTTTGCCGGTGCGGTTGCGAATAGCACTAATCCGGTGTAAAGTCTGCTCTATTCCTGCTCGATTATCTCCGCCGAAAGTGCCCACTCTTACAATGCAATCATCTATCTGCTGTTGGGTAATGGGTACTTCGCTTAGATATTCGGCTCCAGAAGGGAATCGTGCTTCTGGGCAACGACCCAGATCCAGGACCACTTCTACTAAACTATCTCTTTGAGGATGCTGTTCAAGCATCTGCCGCAAGTCTTGGGGCAATATGGCTAATAATTTTCGGAGATCGTCTGTAATCGTCATGCTTTTTATGGTGACGTTTTTAGAGATAGGGGACGACGAGGCAAAGCCCAACCGTCGCTCTTAATATTTGAGCTGGGAAACTAACTCATGGGCAAGCGACACGGCTTGCCATAGCAATGCAGGATCTTCTTCGAGTTTCAGAGGATTTACTTTAACATGCTCAATATTCACCTCCTTTTCTTCTAATTGTTCTAAAACTGGTAAAAGTAATTTGCGAGCATAGCTACCATATGCAACCCCAGCAATGAATGCTTCATTTTCCGAACCTAATGTACGAGAATGGTCATCGTCCTCTCTCATATTGTCACTTGTTTGGTTCGTTAATTTTTTCAACAAATTCATTGCATTCAATTTCGGCACGGTGTAACGATTCGTACCACCTGCCAACTGCACATATCCGGGTATTTTTGCTTTCAATACTTTTGACCCTAGTTTCACCGCAGCTAATGTTGTGCCCGAGCCAATATCACCGCTCATCGATCTACCATCGGTCTGCCATATATTTACGCAATCAAGAGGGGCGATCGCATCATACAAACTATGTAGATAGTCAATTACCCCTTCACCATCAGTACAACTAATGGCTAATAACTTCAATTGGTCAACATATGGCGAAATTGTCTGCCACAATTTCTTAAATTCCGCCAAACGCCCGACAGTCGTATGAATCTCTACAGCATCCACTCCAGATTTCAGTATCAAGGGTGCGATTGCTCCATTAGCTGTTGCATAAGATACTGACCCTATTTTATCATACGGGCATACTGGAACGCAACGACCGCAGCCATAGCATTTATCGGATAGAACTCCTGCAAAGTTGTATTTAATACTATTGAATGTAATCGCTTGTGCGGGACAAATGCGCTCGCATGGACGGGAACAAGTAGAGGGGCATTGTGCAGAATCAAATTCTGCTTTGCGGAAGTGAGGGTCTTCGCCATCATTTAAGCTAACCATTAGTAAAGGAGTTCCTTGATAGGCGAAGCCGAGCTTCCGGGCTGTGGAACCCAAAGTTGTAGCTGCTTTTAGACCTTCTTGAGCAGCAAGAATAACAGCCGGATCGGCAGCTACATCTATGCAGTCAGCGCCAGCTAGCGTATAAGCTAATGTTAAACTTCTAACCGCAGGCAGATGTTGGAAGCTGGCTCCACAAATGAGCTTGAACCAGCGACCTTCTTTAAGCGAGAGTAGGGGGTTAAACAAATCAGTCACACTTCTATTATGCTACGTGACTGAAGAAATTGATGAAGTAGATCCCCAAATTGATTGCAATTGTAACGAGATGCAACCTTAAGAAATGGTGTACTCGGGCATCCATGAGATTTTTGTCTTCTAAAAAAAATCTCATGGGAACCCTGTCCTTCCCCTCCTGCGTATAAAACTCAGAACGGACGAGTCGCAGACTGTGAAAACGAAGGCTTTTGAAAACCCCCTAAATTTTTTCTAAAAATGTTTTTGAGGAACCCAGGCAGACTTAAAATAAATTAATTCATTTTTTCCGGCATCTAACAATCTAGAAGCCTGCCTTTTTCTAAGGGAGATCCAAGAAATAAAATGTCCCACCGTTTTACAAATATTCCGGTTACAACCTACATATACTGGGGTGTCGCCGTAAAGGCGACACTGACGGTGGGGCATTTTATTATCTGTAAGTGCCTAAGATTAGAGTAAGGCAGCCCCATTTTTTTGTGAATATTATAGCACCAACAGAACATTGTGACAATTACATAAGTCTTGAAATAAAATTATTTTCACTTATTTCTTATTCTCCCTCTCTTCTTGATTATTGCGTTCTAGCATAATAAGTACGGACGAATGATAGTTATTTATTTTCACATAATAAACAGTTCAATATATACAAATATCAAGCAATTAATGAATTTAAAAAAACAAATATTAATTGTGAATTATAATTATTAATATTATGCGTTTCAGGCTAATGACAAACAGATTTATACAATAATCGCGAATTATAATCTTGAGTTAAGCAATGGTTAAGATTAATCAACCTGTATAAATACCATACTATAGTTAGGCGATTCTTAAGACCTGAATAATTAGTGTTAAATCAATTTTGCCACATAACTTATTCAAATAGTATGTATCTAAAATTTATAAACTAGAAGTATTTATCAAAAAATAAAAAACAAAAAAAATAATTAATAAAATCAGCATTTACCACTTAGGGTTACTTAATATCAATTCTAAAATTTGCTGTGGTGCAGCAGGTTGAGAGAATAAATTTCCTTGAGCAAAATTACAGTTTAAATGTTTTATTTGTGATAATTGTTCGTAATTCTCCACGCCTTCAGCAATTGCCTTCATTCCCATTGAATGAGCTATCCCAATAATTGCTGGTACTAAACTCATATTCTGATGATTTTGCTGCATTAAATTCAAGAATGATTTATCAATCTTAAGAGTATTCAACGGAAAGCTATGTAGATAACTTAAAGAAGAATAACCCGTGCCAAAGTCATCCATAATTAATTTTATATTTCTCTCTTTAAGTTCGTTGAGTATAGTTTTTACATCTACACTATTTTCCATAATTGCACTTTCTGTAATTTCCAATTCCAGAAATGTAGGATTTAGTTTGGTTTCGTAAATAATTTGGTCAATTTGAGCAAGAAAGTTTGGCTGTAAAAATAGTTTTGCACTCAAATTTACACTCATATGTAAATTTTTCGGAACTAATGAATTGGCTTGCCAAATACGTAATTGATTGCAGGCTGATTTTAATACCCAAGTATCAATAGCATAAATTAAACCTGTTTCTTCAGCCACCGAGATAAACTCAATCGGCAAAAGTAAACCTTTAGTCGGATGTTGCCAGCGAACAAGTGCTTCAAACCCAGTAATTGAGCCAGTTTCAAGAGAAATAATTGGCTGATAATAAACAATTAATTCTTGCCTTTTTAAGGCTCTTCTTAAGTCATTTTCTAACTCAAGTATTTTGATAGCTTCTTTATGCATTTCTGGATTAAAAATGTGAAACCTTCCTCTACCTAATGCTTTTGCACGGTACATAGCTGTATCAGCATCTCTTAGTAAATATTCTGGTTTTTCATAATTCAAGTTTCCCCAATTTATACCGATACTTACATTTACAAAAACCTGATATCTAGATATGTTAAAATGTTTTCCTAAAGAATTAAGAATACGTTCGGCAATACCAGTTACCATGTCAATATCTGAAACATTTTCTAAAAGAATGCCAAATTCATCACCTCCCAACCTCGCCAAAGTATCTAATGGTGACAAGGAAGTTTGCAAACGCTTGGCTATGGCGATCAATAATTCATCTCCTACCAAATGTCCCAAAGAATCATTGATGATTTTAAAGCGATCGCAGTCTATAAATAAGATTGCAAAGTGATAGTCTACTTCTGATTTAGTGCGATTTAATGCTTGTTCTAACCTGTTGATAAAAAATACTCGGTTCGGCAAGCTAGTTAAAGCATCGCGCAAAGCATTTTCAAGTAATTTATTTTGCAATTCTTGACGAGAACGAACCTCTATTTTAAGTTTTTCTAGGGCATTTTCAAGTTCTAATGTTCTGCGTTTTACTCTTTCTTCAAGCTGATTATTTAAGTTTAATATTTCTATTTGAGCGCTTCTTAATTGAAGTTGATTTTGTACTCTTACTATAACTTCAGCAAATTCAAATGGTTTAGTTATATAATCAACACCCCCGACTTTAAAAGCTTTGACTTTATCAAAAACATCGTCTAATGCACTAATAAAAATAATTGGGATATCAGCAATTTTCTGATTAGCTTTAAAACGCTGACAAATCTCATACCCATCTATCTCTGGCATCATAATGTCTAGTAAAATCAAATCTGGTAATTTAGTTTGACAAGCAGTAAAAGCCATTTGCCAATTTAATGCCTTGCGAACTTTATACCCAACCCGAGCTAATATAGAGGACAAAACTCTGAGATTATCTGGTGTGTCATCAATTATCAGAATATCTTGTTCGCCATAATTTGAAGAGTAATTATCTGTATTTGCTTTAGTAATTTTCATCATATATTCAAGCTATAGTTTCGAGCTTATTTCCTTTTTTTAAGAATTATTATTTTTTGCATTTTTATATATAAAAATGTCATTTACAACGCTATACTGTATTTTTTTGCAAAGCTACAAAATTTTATATTTATATAACATTTATACAAAAAAATTTACATTTATAGTAGTTTGTGGACCGCTTCTTAGTTATCTTATAAAGATGCTTGAAATGTTAGTATCAACATTAAAGCTTCTAGACATGCTAGAAGCTTTAATGTTTTTATACATATCAAATTTAGATATGCGAAAGCTATTTACTATGTATTATGAATTACAAATCATACCAGATTAATCTTTTCTTCGCTACTTAAAATATGCTTCAGAATCAATACCAGTTATCTATAAAGCTATAGTTAATTAGTTACAGCATATAATTTAGAGCCAATCAAATAAAGTCTATCAGCTGAAACTATCATTAAGCAGATGCTGAGAAAAAATATTATTAGTAGAAATGTAGTTAAATTCTTTTAAGACTTACCAACTCGCAATCAAAATAAGACTTTGTGTTAGCGTTCCCAGTCCACTTGGGTTGGCTAGCTAAGGGTACCGTAGGTATTCCGCCTTTCCGTAACGAAGGTCACCCCAAAGGGACGTGACAGATTGCCGCTCACGGGAGTTGGGTCTTGATACAGGAATTACCGTTCCTGTTAGGATTATTCTATCATGAAAGATTAAAACCTCTCTATTCGTTTTGATCTGGGGGATAAATCCACTCTCGTTTTCAAATTCATCTTTTTCTAAGCTCCATACTAATAACTAATTACACCTATTAATTTTATTGTCCTATCAAATTAAAACGAAGGAAGAAGGAAGAAGGAAGTTAGAAGTTGGCTGGAATTGGGATGGGGATTTAAACACGCCATGTGTTCATGGGAGAAACCCCAAGACCGCAATGGCTCCCCAACCCAATTCGTTCACCGTAGGTTGCCTCTTAATTAAACCCATATTTAGATGTTAAATAATCTAATTAGATTATATTTAATAAAAATTATGAATAAAAAATTAGCTGTCCTTAATGCAAAATATCCGCGAATAAAAGACAGCAATATATAAGTAAGTGAACAAAATTATTTACTCTTATTAAAAACTAAGAGAATTAACCCTGAGCCTTGCGATGATCCACACCCTACTCTTCGAGAACCCCTTCGGGGAACGGGTGAATGCTTCGTTTCAGGTAGTGACCCTCGCTTCGGACATTGTGTAATGAATTATGTTTAACTACTTATATAGCTATTTACTCAGCTTTGATTTTGTCTTGAGATGTTTCTTGGTTGTTATAAAGTGGGGTTTTATCAATTCCACCAACTTTACCCAAAGGCCAAAAACGAAGTACAGCTCTACCAATAATATTTTCTCGAGGGACAACACCCCAACAACGGCTATCATAACTACTGCCACGATTATCTCCTAAAACTAAATAGGAGTCAGGTGGAATGGTTTTTGCTTGAGATAAGAATGGCTGTGTAGGTGCTGAAGCACAAACATCAACAGATGTACTTTTTGCTTCCTTAAGGTATTTCTCTTCTAAGAGCTTGTCATTTATATATACTTGACCCCCTTTTAGTTGTATCTTGTCCCCAGGCAAACCAATTATCCGCTTAATAAAAGCATCTTGGAATTGTTCTTTTTGTAATTCTTCTGTAGGAGAAAATACGACAACATCTCCTCGCTGAGGAATGGAAAATTTGTAACTTAACTTATCAACAATTATTTTGTCTGCCTCCCACTGGTTTGGAGTACCGTGCAAAGTGGGTTCCATCGAGCCAGAAGGAATCCAACGAGCTTCAGCAACAAAAGTGCGAATTGAAAGAGCAAGCACGATGCTTAATCCGATTGTTTTGCCTAATTCAAAAAACCAAGAATTATCGGGTTGTTGGTTGGAGTGACGGTCAGACACTGGGTTTTGCATGTAATTACTCAAGTAGAAACGTTTAGTATGCTCCAGAAATAGACAAGAGTGCTAGGGAGACTGTATTTATTTATCTTAACTGTACAAAGATGCTCTTACGAGTTATGTTGTCATGTTGACGCAGTTATTTAAATTGTTGTGGTCATACTTTGTTCGTTGTTAATAATACACATCAACTAATGTTTGGCATTCCACAAGTTTAACCTTAATCTTAATAGCTGTATGTCAAAATTTGCTGTTATTTAAGCCGGGTGTATTTTCATGTCATCTCCTAGTTTACTAATTCGGCGTGCGAGAATTGTTTTACCTTCAGGTGAATTTATTGTTGGGGATGTGCTGACGCGCAATGGCAAAATTCTCAAAGTTTCACCATCAGACATAAACGACACACCTACCCGTGTAATTGACGCTGATGGGTTAACTTTGTTGCCGGGAGTCATCGACCCTCAAGTACATTTTCGGGAACCAGGGCTTGAACATAAGGAAGATTTGTTTACAGCTTCTTGTGCTTGTGCAAAGGGAGGAGTAACTTCATTCCTGGAAATGCCCAATACTCGCCCTTTAACAATTACTCAAGAAGCTTTAAATGATAAGTTAGAGCGCGCTTCAAGCAAATGTCTCGTCAATTACGGTTTTTTTATTGGCGCAACTGCGGATAATTTATCTGAATTGCTACATGCTAACCCGACTCCCGGCATCAAGATTTTTATGGGTTCTATGCATGGTCCTTTGCTGGTAGATCCTCAAGAAATATTAGAAGGGATATTTGCTTCTGGCGAAATTTTAATTGCAGTTCATGCTGAAGATCAATCCCGATTAAGACAACGTAGAGAAGAATTTGCGAATATTCATGATGTAGCTATTCATTCGCAAATACAAGACAATCAAGCAGCATTAATCGCAACACAGCGAGCATTAAAACTTTCTAAAAAATATCGTCGTCGGTTGCATATTCTGCATATGTCTACTGCTGAAGAAGCAAATTTACTTCGGGAAGATAAACCGAGTTGGGTAACAGCAGAAGTAACGCCCCAGCATTTATTACTAAATAAAACTGCCTACGAAGAAATAGGCACTTTAGCGCAAATGAATCCGCCTTTGCGAACCTCTCATGATAACGAAGTACTTTGGCAAGCTTTGCTTGATGGGGTAATTGATTTCATAGCTACAGATCATGCACCCCATACTTTGGAAGAAAAAGCGCAAGTTTATCCAAAAACTCCTTCAGGAATGCCTGGAGTCGAGACTTCATTGCCACTAATGTTAACTGCTGCTGAAGAAGGACGTTGCAGTGTTGCCCAAGTTGTTAACTGGATGTCTACTGCTGTAGCTTCTGCTTATTCTATTCCTAATAAAGGATTAATTGCACCTGGATACGATGCGGATTTAGTGCTTGTCGATTTAAACTCAAGAAAAAAAGTCCGCCGCGAGGAACTTGTAACCAAATGCGGTTGGAGTCCTTTTGAAGGTTGGAACCTCACAGGATGGCCAGTAACAACCATTGTTGGTGGCGAGATTGTTTACCATAAAGGCGAGCTAAACACAGAAATTAGGGGGAAACCCTTAAATTTTGAGCATTAAAGTTTTATCAAAAAGTAGATGATAAAAAATTGCAGGACTTATTCCCTCTAATTTTGGGTAGGGGCTGGGTTCGTAATTTCATAGACTTAAATTTTATTTAAAGAAGGCAAGCGCTTGTTCTTATGTAACTAAGCGCTTTATCTGTATCCAAAAAATTAAGTTGCTCCCGGCACTAATTACCCAAACTCTGAGTCAACTACGAATAATAAAACGACATAAGTATATTTTTTCTGAATAAAAAAGACATTTGCGATAAAAAGTAGTTATTTATACTAGTTTTTTGATTTAATTGAATAAAATTATCTAAGTAATTATTCTGCTTATAATTTTATAAAGAGTAGAAAAAAGTATATTTTTTCCGTATTTACTTCATTTGACAATCTAAAGTAATATAAGTATCTATTCTTAACAAGTATGCAAAAATACTTAATACTTAGATATTAAATTAATACTATATTCATTTTATTTGCAGAAATACTAGCGTTTTCTCTTACGAGCAATCACTCAGGCACATCTATCACAAGAGTGTCAAAATAAATACAATGCAAGATTAAATAATTATTAAACATGATGAAAAGAGCATAAAAAAAAAGACTATCTGTAATTATGATTCAGCTAAAACACGGATAAGGCTAAAGTATTTAGACAATTTATTTACTATAAAGTATAATCTTCCTTCTTAAGTAAAATTTAGTTCATCATGATACTTAATCAATTGCAGATACTAGTATAAAATAAATCCTTGAAATTCAATATGTCTTTCTATCTTGTAAACAATTTACCAGAGTATAAGGTGATTATAATTACATTAAATTGCAATTGCTGCGATGAACGAGGCAGTGGCAGATAGAACAAGTAAAACAGGAAGCAGATGGAATAATTTATAGAAGAATATTCAAATGCTCCTGTAGTTTGTATATGATTGCTAATTTGAATGATGTTTTTTGCCTAAAGCTAGAATCTTATCACTAAGAGTGCAATTAAATGGAATGATTTCGGCAAAACGTACAGTTGAGTTAGCCTCTTCTAAGTATAAATTCTCGTGTTCGTTGGTTAAATGTATAGTGAGATAAGCGTCTGGCTTGTAAACCAATTTTTGCGACCACTCTATAGCCACGATTCCCGGAGAGACTTCTATACCTTCCCAATAAGTTTCAAGGTTTAACGCTATTATTTCTGAAGTTTCTAAACGGTATAAGTCTAGATGGTAAAGGGGAAGACGTGCGTGGGTATACTCATTAATAATAGTGAAGGTAGGACTGACGATTGGTTCGTCAATAGATAAACCTTTACCTATCCCTTGCACTAAAGTGGTTTTTCCTGCTCCTAAATCCCCTTCTAGTAAAATTACGGTATTTGCTGTTAGCGTTTCACCTAAAATTATCCCTAAACGTTGAGTTGATAGTGCATCTTTAAGAAGGATTTTCATTTCGCATTTTTTGATATCGATGAAAATAATCCTAATTTAAGTTGTTTGTTCTAGCTTGAAATAAATTTCGACTACCTGAATTCAGCAAGGCTAATTTTCAAAAAATTTCTCAAAAAATATTTTACCCCTGCATAATCATTTTACTCAGACCTAATAGTTGACAGATAAAACAAATTCAACTTTTAAAGTCGGAGGAATGATTATGTCTTACGCAAAAACAATATACGGAACTCACGGTAACGATAAATTAGACTACAGAGGACATCACCATAAATATTTTGTTAAAGGTCTAGGTGGTAATGACACGATATATGGTGGTCATGGCGACGATAAGTTATTTGGAGAAGATGGAAGCGACTTTTTGTATGGTGAAGGTGGTAATGACAAATTAGATGGAGGTTATGGAAATGACTATCTATATGGTGGTGATGGAAATGACAAACTTTACGGTGGTAAAGGAGATGATTATCTTGTAGGTAATAGTGGAAAAGATTATTACGATGGTGGACATGGTTCTGATATGGTTTCTTATTACCACCATACCGAAGATATTCATGTGGATTTAAAAAAAGGTGTCGCCAGTTTTTCTCATTCACACTACCATGAAACTCTCAAAAATATTGAAAACTTAACAGGGGGTGAGGGAAACGACAAACTTAAGGGTGACCACGGTAAGAATACTTTACATGGTTCTAAAGGAAACGATAAACTTTATGGTCGGGGTGGTGATGACTATCTATCAGGTGGTTATGACCATGACAAGCTGCATGGCAATCAAGGTAATGACACGCTACTTGGTGGTTATGGAGATGACAAGCTGTATGGTGATAAAGGTAATGACAAGCTGTATGGTGATTATGGCAATGATAAACTTAAAGGCGGTAAGGGCAACGACTATCTAAATGGTGGTTGGGGACATGACACACTTAAAGGTGAACACGGCCACGATAATATTCTTGGCGATATGGGAAATGATAAGTTAGTTGGTGGTGATGGTAACGATACTTTAGATGGTTATGGGGCTTCTTATGTTGCTTTAGGAAACACTTCAAGAAGTCATGAATCCGATACTCTGACTGGTGGTCATGGATCTGATGTTTTTGTTTTAGGCTCAAAAGATTTTTCGAGCAAATCTTACTATCTAGGTGATGGTCATGCTACTATAACTGATTTTGACCGTCATGAAGGTGATAAAATTCAAGCTCTTGGTAGCAGTAGTGATTACCACCTCAGTTTTGACAATGTGTCTGGTGGTCACTCGTTAGATACTTTAATCAAAAGTAAGGGAGATTTGATTGCTGTTATTGAAGATACGACTCATGTTAGCTTTCATCAAGACTTTACTTTTGTCTAAGCTAATCAAATAATTCCCTTCAATAATTGATTATTTTGTTTTAGTTAAATAATAATATATCAAATTTCGTTATCAAGGTTTATTTCTTGATAACGATTTGCTGGCGTTGAATTAATTTTTCAACTCGTTATTGATAAAGCAGTGGGCAGCCAAGGTTTTGCGGTGATAGCAAGCTACAGAAAATATACTTATATCTGTTGTATCTCTTGATAAGTATTGCTACCCATTTTATATATTGATAAATAACTTAGCAACTAGTGTTAAAAGTTTTGAAAAGATTTGATATCACTGTAAAGTAGATTCCTTACCAAAAAGCTTGTAAAGCTTTCGCATTCCTTTTGGAGTTCCACTATACCAACGTAAGAGGACTTGGGCTAATCGCTCGTGATCGTGACGAACGCAACCAGTTTCATCTTCACTCATTACATTTGCTGAGACTACTCTGCGTCCGCTCATACTTACTGCTTCGCGATCTAAAAATACAGGATGAGAGTTTTCGTTAGCGTAACGAATAAGAGCGCGGGCAGAAGGAGATTTTTTGTGTACTAAAACCGCATCAAACAACTTTCTTCCGCAAGCTCTATCGATAGATTGAATATGATTTGCAACTGTATATCCCTGAGTTTCTCCCGGTTGAGTCATAATATTACATACGTATATTTTGGGTACGCATGTTGCGGCGATCGCGTCTGCAATTTCGGGTACCAGAAGATTGGGAATAACGCTGGTGTAAAGACTACCAGGACCCATAATAATGTAATCGGCATCTTTGATTGCTTTGATAGCAGCTGGCAAAGCAGGTGGATTTGCTGGGTTACAGCCTAATTTGACTACTTTACCTCCAGCTTTTGTAATTTTTGATTCACCTTCTATGCGACGACCATCGGCTAATTCAGCCCACAAACGAACATCACTTAAAGTTGCTGGAAGGACTTGACCTCTAATCGCTAAGACTTTAGAACTAGCTGCAACACCTCGTTCTAAATCGCCAGTAATTTCACTCATAGCGGTCAAAAATAGATTACCAAAACTATGACCGCTCAAACCGTCTCCACAACTGAAGCGATATTGAAACAACTCTGTTAATAATTTCTCTTCATCAGCTAAAGCCGCTAAGCAGTTGCGAATATCTCCTGGTGGTAATACACCAAATTCTTCGCGTAACCTTCCGCTGGAGCCACCATCGTCGGCAACAGTAACAATTGCAGTAATGTTAGCACTGTAAGTTTTAAGTCCTCTTAATAAAGTCGATAGTCCAGTTCCTCCACCAATTACAACAATTTTGGGTCCTCTGTATAGTCTGCGATGAGCTAAAAGTACATCAACTAATTCTTCGTCATTTTCTGGCTTTAGTACCTGAGTAATTGAGCCTACCGTGCGGCTTTGTCCCCAAACCAGCAACAGCAAACCGCCAATCATCACTACAGGGCCACTAATGTAATAAGGTATAGTATTTGTAATTACTGAAAGTGTGCCTCTAACCAACCTTAGCGCCCAGTAAATTGGTGTATATCCGCTCCAGATAGCTAAACCCAGTCCAGCTAATATTACACCTGCCACGCTAATAAAGAACCAACGTTTAACCGATAATCCGGGAGATAACCACTTAAACCACTGATTAACTCGATGGGGAGTGCGACGGCGCGACTGTTGTTGCATGACATTAAAAGCTTGTCTGAGAAAACCAATTGACATATCGCAATTGTAAGCAGTGGTCTAAACAATAGTTAATTGAAAATTTACACTAAGAGCATTCAAATTAAAGAATGTGATTATTACAATTTTTAATTCTAAGGGATCGGACTCATTTAATAAACTTAGCGAAAAAAAACAGTGAAATCACTATATTTATATGAAAAGGTCGTAAAGTAAATGCAAAGAAAAATTTTAGGTTTAGATCCGGGATTTGCAATTTTGGGTTTTGGAGCAATTATATGCCAACAAAATCAAAATAACTTGCAAAGTGAATCAGTAAAATTACTAGACTTTGGCATTATTAGCACTCCTGCAAAAACTCCATTAGAAACAAGACTGTGTACGCTTTATGACGATTTACATACTTTAGTAGAAGAATTCCAACCAGATTTGGTTGCAATTGAAAAATTTTTCTTTTACCGTATGTCAAACACTATCTTGGTTGCCCAAGCCAGAGGAATAATTTTATTAGTTTTGGGACAACATAGTTTGCCTATCGTAGAATTTGCACCTTCCCAAATAAAACTAGCTTTAGCTGGTTACGGTAAGGCAGAAAAACATGAGGTACAAGAAGCAGTTGCCCGAGAACTTGATTTAGACTATATTCCTCGTCCGGACGATGCTGCTGATGCTTTAGCAATTGCACTAACAGCATCGTTCCAATCTTAAAGTATTATGAATATTTTACAAATGCTTTGAAGTAAATCCAGGTAATTTCACTGACAATTTAAGATAATAAAATTACTAAATTTTATGAATAGCTTTTTGAAGCCGGAATTCAAAATCGATTGCCTTTTGAATTCCTAGGTTAAATAAAGGTTTTGTAACAGTTATCTTTGGCTGCAATTAATATTCTGCAAAAACAACTTTCTTAAATAATCTTTACATCAAATAGCACCAATATAATCTTAAAAAGAAGATATCTACCAGAAGTTGTCTTACCTTCACGCTCATAAACTGAAAATAAAAGCAGCTCCTGAATGCGTTTTATAGACTAATTTTTATGCAGATCTATCTCGATTACAGCGCTACAACTCCTACTCGTCCTGAAGCCATTAATATGATGCATACAGTGCTAACTCAAGGATGGGGAAACCCTTCTAGTTTGCATGAATGGGGACAACGGGCGGCAACCATTGTAGAACAAGCAAGAATGCAGGTTGCTAGTTTGATTGGTGCGCCTTGGTACGAATCCATTGTCTTTACTTCTGGTGGTACGGAAGCAGATAACTTAGCAGTTATGGGAGTCGCTCAGTTATTTAGGAAACCCCAGCATATTATTATATCGAGCGTAGAACATTCTGCTGTTTCAGAACCTGCAAAATTACTTGAGAATTGGGGCTGGGAAGTTACTCGTTTGACTGTTGATAACAAAGGAAGAGTCAATCTCGATAATTTGAAAGCTGCTTTAAAAGACAATACAGTTTTAATTTCGGTTATTTACGGACAGAGTGAAGTCGGTACAGTACAACCAATTGAAGAAATAGGTAAAATTGCTCGCAGTGCTGGAGTTTTGTTTCATACGGATGCAGTACAAGTTGCAGGAAGGTTGCCTATTGACTTAACAAAATTATCAGTAGATTTACTAAGTATTTCCAGTCATAAAATATATGGTCCTCAAGGTGTAGGAGCATTGTACGTTCGTCCGGAGGTGGAGCTAGTACCGTTACTTAATGGCGGCGGACAAGAAATGCGATCGCGCTCCGGAACTCAAGCAGTACCAATCATTGCTGGTTTTGGCATAGCAGCGGAGTTAGCGGCTCAAGAGTTACCAATAGAAACACCCCGGTTAATTGAGTTACGGAATAGACTTTTTTCACAGCTAGCCGATGTTGAAGGTTTGATTCCAACTGGAGATTTGATACAACGTTTACCGCATCATGCTAGTTTCTACCTGAAATACGCCGACGGACAAAAAATCACCGGAAAAACCATTGTACGTCAATTGAATCTGGCAGGAATAGGTATTAGTGCCGGTTCAGCTTGTCATAGTGGTAAACTAAGTCCCAGCCCCGTCTTGATAGCAATGGGCTATTCGGACAAAGCTGCTATGGGGGGTATTCGCATCACTTTAGGACGTTACACCACACAAGCAGATATTGATTGGGTAGCAATGGTATTAAAGCAAGTTATGAGTCGTCTTGAAAATCGTTTTGCTCTTGTAACTCAATAAGTGGTAAAAAGATGTGGAGACAAAGAAAATAAATATTTAATTAAATTATTAATTAAATTATGAACTTGTTACCCGAGACTCATTCCTAACTGTTGATTTATAACTCCTCACACAGCTAATTTATAGCTTTTAATCCAGAAAAATCCAGAGTTTTAACAAATAAAAATTCGATATGTCTGAACTTCCAAAAACATTAGAAGATGCAATTGTCCAAGCTCGTGGGGCAACTCGAGCTGCCTTGGCAGATGGCTATACCAGGCTACAGGTTGAGCTATTGTTTCCGGAATTAAAACCATTACCAGTTGCACAACAATTTCTACCAGCTTTCGATGAGTATGGTGATAGATTAAAGGTTTTGTTCGCTGATGCTGGTAGTGCTGCTTTAGCTCGCCGAGATTGGAATGAAGTACCTTTTCAACTATTGGATATTGGTACTGGTAGGATAACTTCGATAGAATCAAAAGTTCAACCAGAAGATGAAATTTTCTTATTTGTTCAACCTACTTCTGTTGAAGTACCTCAGTTAGAAAAGCTGTGCGAAATAATAGGGGAACAGCGTCCTTTTGTAATGTTCGCTCCTCGTCTAGAAGATTCAAGTATCGTAGGTATTGGTTATGCGGCGCGTCAAACTCGTCAGCGTTTTATCAGTACAATTGAATCTTGTTACTATCTACGCCCGATATTTGAAGAAGCTGCGGTATTTCGTTGCTATCCTGGGTTGTGGGAAGTTTGGGTAGAAAAAAATGGTGATTATGAAAAAGTTGCCGAATTACCTAATAAACCTTCTGGTGATGAATTAGATGCCATCATTTCTGGCACAGAGTCGCCAGCTGAAGGCGAAACTGTAGCTGCAACAAGCAAGAGTGTATTTAGAGGTTTACAGCGATTCGTTAAAGCATTGAGAAGTTAGATTTTAGTTTTGCACAATAAATTAGAGCATCTCAGTTTTGAAAAAAAGTGCTTTTTACGTTTAGTAGAATATAAGTTTAACCTTACCCCTTCCCCTCTCCAAAGTAGCCCAGAGGGGTGCCCATAAGGCGGGGTGAGGTTTCGAGTTTATTGCATTCAACTAAAATAGCTATATTGTTTGAGAGAAATAAATTTAAATATTATCAACTATCGCTACTTGATATTTTCGTAATTATAATTAGCTACTTTGTCTGTTGACAACTTTACCAAATTTTTATTGTTATTGAATGGCAAATTGTATCAAAGCCATCATGATTAAAAATAATTTGTATATGACAATCAAAGCGATAATAGTTGTTTTATTCGATTTTTCTACCTGAGTTATTATCTTTTAGATATCTTTAGTATGATTCGTGTATGTAATTGTTTCTAAACTATAAATTTTATCAACACAATCTGAAAGTCTATCCAAATTTTGTCTTGTTAATAACACTATATAGAAAAGTTAGTTAAACGACTAAAAATCCGTTTTGATTAATGATTAATATAGTAAGTTGTAAAATTAAAAAATTATACAGAAAGGAAAATACAAATATCCTTTGTTTTTTTGAAAAAAACCGTAAAGATGAAATTGTTCACTCGATTTTACGAAGTGATGGCGTAGAAGTATACGAGACTTCTGTAGCTTGGGTTGGCTATCTTCGGAGTCAGGATATAAAAATGGCAGTGGTTTCTTCAAGCCGTAATTGTGAAGCAGTACTCAAAGCTGCTGATATTAAAGATTTATTTGAAGCAAGAGTTAATGGCAAGCTTGCTGCAAATTTAGGAATCGCAGGTAAACCAGCACCGGATACTTATTTAAAAGCTGCTCAATTGTTAAAGGTAGAACCCAAACTTTGCGTTGTTGTCGAAGATGCTATATCCGGCGTACAAGCAGGAAGTGCTGGCGGGTTGGGATTACTTATCGGAGTTAACCGTAATAATCATGCTGACGCACTAATTAATGATGGAACAAATATATTTGTTGCCGATTTAGGTGAAATGCTTGAGTAAATATACATTGAATAGTTTTTGCAGCACGCCAATCGCTGTACATAGTTTGTTAATTTTATTTCATCAATCACAGAATTTTGATTCTTGAAAAATTAATATTTTAATTTGCCTTCTGAAAAAAAAATTGAATTAATTTCGTTGGCTTAGGCGTGTAGTTTTCGTGCTGCATTTTGTGTGATTATAAATTCTCAAAAAGTGAGGTTGAACAGATATTTATGTTACGACACGAACCTGTAAATCCCCCTAAATATGTCTACCCTATTGACGAATGGCGGATGGTAGAAAAGCAATATTATCCTCGTTTCCAAGCTCAAATGGAAACAATTTTTTCTATTGGTAACGGTTATTTAGGAATGCGCGGTGTCTGTGATGAAGTTACACCATGCAGCGAAAATGGAACCTTTATAAATGGTTTCTATGAATCTTGGCCTATTATTTACGGTGAAAGAGCTTTTGGTTTTGCTACAACCGGACAGACTATTGTCAATGTAACCGATACTAAAATTATTAAGCTTTATGTTGACGATGAGCCTTTCTGTCTTAAATCGGCAAACTTAATCAGTTTCGAGCGGGTACTGGATATGAAAGCCGGTACCTTAAATCGTGAAGTAGTTTGGGAAACTGCATCGGGAAAACAGGTTGCGATGAAATCCCGTCGTCTGATTTCTTTAGAACACCGGCATTTAGCGGCAATTGAATATGAAGTTACAGTTCTCAATGCCAAAGCTCCGGTGGTTATTTCTTCCCAAATGCAAAACCACAAGCATACAGCTTCAAACGACAACGATCCTCGTAAAGCAACGGGTTTAAAAGATAAAGTTTTAAATCCTCAAATTTCGGAGTGTGAAGATACACGCATTCTTCTGAGTTATGTCACCAATAAAAGCAAAATAGGACTTGCTTGTGGAGTCTCGCATCACATAGAAACGGAATGTTCCTACTCCCACAAAAGTGAGTGTTCCGAGGATGCAGGTAAAGTTGTCTTTTTTGTAGATGCCGAACCAAATGTACCCATCAAGTTGATTAAGTACATCAGTTACCATACTTCACCGGTTGAAAATTCTGTTGGTGAACTGTGTGCAAGGGCACAAATCACCTTAGATAGAGCCGAAAATCTGGGGTTTGAAGCAATTTTGGCAAGCCAACAACAATATATGGATGATTTTTGGCAAAGAAGTGACATCAAAATTGATGGAAATCCTTACGATAGCGATGTAACTCGGACTTTAGAATTACAACAGGCAATTCGCTTTAATTTGTTTCAGATTTTGCAAGCTTCAGGAAGGGCAGAAGGAACTGGTATTCCTGCTAAAGGACTTTCTGGACAAGCTTATGAAGGTCAATATTTCTGGGATACAGAAATTTACCTTTTACCATGCCTGATTTACACCGCACCACGCATTGCTAGAAATCTACTCAAGTTTCGCTACCAAATCCTCGAGCAAGCCCGACAACGCGCTCGTGAATTAAACCAAAAAGGAGCGCTGTTTCCTTGGAGAACTATTAACGGTGAGGAAGCATCGGCATATTATGCAGCGGGTACTGCTCAATATCACATCAATGCCGACATCGTTTACGCTATCAAAAAGTACGTTGAAGTTACTGGAGATACTGATTTTCTGTACAACGAAGGTGCGGAAATTTTGGTGGAAACCGCCCGTTTATGGCAAGATTTAGGATTCTTTAAAAATGGAAAATTCCACATTCACGGTGTTACCGGACCGGATGAATATACTGCGGTAGTCAATAATAATACTTACACCAACTTAATGGCGCGGGAAAATTTATGGTATGCAGTAAAAACGGTTCAAATTCTACAAAACGAAGAATTAGACAAATTTACAGCACTCTTAGATCGAACTAACCTTGCTCTATCTGAGATTGAAGAATGGCAAAAAGCAGCCGATGCCATGTATCTTCCCTACGACGAAGTTAGAGGTATTCATGCACAAGATGACAGTTTTCTCAGCAAAAAAGCTTGGGATTTTGAGAATACACCTGCACATAAATATCCTTTGCTGCTAAATTTCCATCCCCTAGTAATCTACCGCCATCAAGTAATCAAACAAGCGGATGTAGTTCTGGCGATGCATTTGCTGGGACAGGAATTTTCTCAAGAACAGAAAAAGCGTAATTTTGATTACTACGATCCATTGACAAGCGGAGATTCTTCTCTTTCGGTATCCATTCAAAGTATTGCAGCTTTTCAACTCGGATATATCCAAAAAGCTGTAGAATATGCCTACTTTGCTATACTGATGGATTTAGGTAATATTGCAGGTAACACCAAAGACGGTTGTCACATGGCTTCAATGGGCGGCTCATGGATGGTAATGGTATACGGATTTGCCGGAATGCGCGATTACGACGGCAATTTATCTTTTAATCCCAGATTACCCAAAGGAACAAAACGCTTACATTTTCCTTTAACAATTCGCTCTCAAAGGTTAGAAGTTGATATTCGTCAAGAAGAAGTAACTTATTTGTTGCGTGAAGGTTCCGAATTAACAATCAAGCATCAAGATGAGGAAATACTTTTAAAAGTTGGAGTTCCCGTTTGCATGAAGCAGAAAGTTTAAGATTGGGAATAAGAGTTAGGAGTTAGGAGTTAGGAGTTAGGAGTTAGGAGTTAGGAGTTAGGAGTTAGGAGTTAGGAGTTAGGAGTTAGGAGTTAGGAGTTAGGAGTTAGGAGTTAGGAGTTAGGAGTTAG
>JBCBPQ010000071.1:0-29125 GCA_039820645.1 Cyanobacteria bacterium J06633_8
ACTAACGTGCTTTTTGATAATATCGGCACTTATCCAGGGATCGTTAATTTCAGTTTCATGTTTATTGGGACCCCCCATTTGATTTTCGATAAATCCCATAGGGTCATGCATCTTACCAACATCATGGTATAATGTACCCGCTCTTACCAACTCAACATTGCATTTAAGTTCTTTGGCAGCAGCTTCAGCAAGAGTGGCAACAAACAATGTATGCTGAAATGTACCCGGGGCTTCTGTTGCAAGACGTTTGAGAAGTGGACGATTAGGAGAAGCTAGTTCTGCTAATCTGATGGGAGTTACTAAATCGAACAATTTTTCTAAGTAAGGACTTAACCCCAAAGCAACAATACTCCAACCCAATCCCGATAAAGCTAAGAGTCCTGCCTCTTGAAATACTAAATAAGAAGTAGAAGTGAATGCGGTGCCTAATAATACTTTTAACAATAAGTAAACACCGCCTTCTGTTAAGGAAATTCCAAACCCTAATACAGCTAATTCTTCACGAGAACGCAGCCGTTGTGCCATGCAAGTACCAAGTATTCCTCCAGCAGCACCAGCTATGATAGCTGTTTTTCCAACCTCTAAGCTCATGGGTAACAGTAATGTCACCAGCAACCCGATAACAGTAATACCCAAAGTCGGACCGTAAAAACTGCCTAAAAGTAAACCGACTGCACTCCAGGTTGCAAAAGGTACACCTAGGACCAATAAAGATGGACAAGATAAAGTCAGTAGTAATACTAATAATCTGTCACTTTGGCGCATTCGATTTCTCAAGCGCTTTTCTACCAATGTATAAATGCCTATGGCTGCTGCAACAGCACTACCCAAATAAGTTAAGCCCAGCCAATTAATTTCCCGGCGAATTAAATGATAATTTTCTAATACTGCTAAATTCCATTGTGTAATATTCTGGCCTTTTCTAACAATTAGCTCGCCTTTTTTTACAGTTATCATTACAGGCTTTATTTTAGCTGCTTCTTCGGAAGCTTGTAATTCTGTTTGCTGTTTGTCTTTCTTTAAATTCGGCTTTAAAACGGTTGCTAACAACTTATTTGCCCAAAATTGAGTATCTTTAGGCACTAATGATTCTGATTTTTGTAAATGTAAATTGATTACATATTTTAAATTTTCAGTAGGTAATCCAGGATGAATACCTTGAGCTAGGATTAGTTGAGCACTTTGGGCTATACCCATTTGAATTCTTGACCATTCTTCATCGCTGAAATCAAGTATGCTGGTGTCTTCATATACTTTCTGGGCTAACTCTGAAAGGTTAAGTTCTGCAAGTTTATCTTTTGCTAGAGTATAAAGTTCTCTTTTTTCTTCTATCTTCTTGATTAGCGATCGCAAATTAGGTGTCGAAGTTTTGTCACGATATAGCTGTAATTGATTTAATGCTCGCTTAAAATCAGGGTTTTGAGTAATCGTATCAATAGTTTGAGTACCTGTAACGGAAGTATCAGTTGTATTAGATACAACAACAGGTAATGATTTTTGACTCCGAGCAATATTTTGACTGGGGTTTACTAAGGAAATCTTTAGCTGTTCCCATTCTTTTTCGTAAACCGAACGTACATAAGCTTGTGTAGAAATATGTAATACTTCAGTGTCATAAAATGGAAAATCACCAGCAGTTTTGCGAATTTCATTTCCTTGCCGCAGCAGTAGTTCTAAATTCTGCTCAACTGTTTCGTTAATTTGCTTATCTACCATGAACCATTGCCGAGAATTGTCTCTAGCAGATTCGCGTTTTAATTCTGTTTGCTGTTTATCTTCTATAGTGGCAGTGTAGGGAGCAACAATTGTTTCGCGAGCAATAACTCCTTCTTGTAACTGGGGCTGACTGTATAATTTGTGCCCCATTACTCCTGTAATGGTAATCAAAGCGATCGCAAACACAACGGAGGAATGCTGAGGAATCAATCCCCAACAAGTTGCGTAAATACCACATTTACCTTTAGCCGACTTTACCATTGGACTGGAGCAGAAAGGTTTTTGATATCGATTTTTCTCACCTGTTTTAGATACATACAAGCGACGTAATGCTTTGTATCTTCGTCCCCAGGTCGCTTTTACTTGAGTCAAGGACTTAAAAAATGGTTGCGTTTTCATTGCCTATGACCGCAGTTGCCTACAAGAATGGTTGAATTCCAGACAATTCGGAACAGAAGTTTTAAGCTTCAAAGCTGCCATCATAGTTACTTACCATTTAGTGAAAATCCTGGGTTTACTCCGTACTAAGTATAGTTTTTTAGCCAAAAAAGCGATTACTATCTTAGTTATGTAAACTTTCAGGGAGTGGGCGCAGAGTAGATAGATAATAAATAAAGTTAACGCAAACGGATAATATATGGGGCTGCAATTGCCTCCAAAGGGGGAATTAAATTTGATTTATCAACCTCCTCTAATTCCAAAAATTGTGGTAAAACTTCATATGACCCCGACCATACGGCTACAAATGCATCAGCTAATTTTACCACCTGAGAAAAGCTAGTTAATCCCCATTGTGCTAATTTTGCCTCATCTAACCCTAAGTGCCAAGTTACAGGTATACCAGTCATACTGTTATAAGCCCCCGAAATTATACCCGCAATAGCACCACAAACCCTTGAGTGTTGTTGGTTTTCAATTGCACGCAAACAGGTAAGGCAAAAATCTTCTTTAGTAGTTACAAAGCAATAAAAAACTATAGCGATGATATTACTTATATTATTTTCTTTATCTAAGCAATTTTGTAATTCAGAATATCCACCATTTTTAAGTATTATATTATTGACTTGTTGAAGTAATTTTGGTAGTCCAGTTGTAGTTTCACCGATGAATGAATTAATTTCTGAAACTAATGTATCGGTGTTGGTTTTATCATTTAAAGATTGAGCAATCAGATAAGATACTGTCAATATTCCATCTCTAAGCAAGAGATGATTATGATTTTTGATAGTCAATAGTAAGTTTTTTCGTAAAACAGAATGATTTTCATGAAAAAACAATGCTATGGGTAAACTCGCCCAAACTAAGTTCAACAGCATCAAATCTGCTGCAATTTCTTCATTAGACAGCGACGGCTGAAGACGACGATCCCAGTCTTCTAAATCAAAGCCACCTTGTGCAATCAAGCTTTGCATACCTTCCACTGCTAAAGAACAGTAAAATGATTCTGCAAGTCCTACAGAGCCTAAAGTTTGGCCTAACATACCTCCTATTAAAGTGCCCCGAATTCTATTTGTAAGTGAATAGCGCATACAGTTAATTAAAACCGATTTAAATATCCCATAATGTTATAACTACCATTTGCACCAACACGAATTCTGGATAAAATATTTTTTTTTGGTAACTTCCACCTTTGGAGAGATAGACTCCACAAAAAACTAATACTATTTGCTGTCAATTAATAAAATAAATTATCTCTTATTGTATAACTCAAGATTTTCTGAGGTGATAGACTAAAGCTTGCAATCCTAAGAGATAGCTTTTCGCGCCAAAGCCACTAATTTGACCAATTGCTACTGGTGCGATATATGAATGATGTCTGAAATCTTCTCTACGATATATGTTGCTTAAATGTACTTCTACCGTAGGTAAATTCACGCTCTTCAGAGCATCTCGCAATGCAACACTCGTATGGGTATAAGCCCCGGCATTGATAATAATGCCTTGGTAATTAAAAAATGCGTCATGAATAGCATCTATTAAGATGCCTTCATGATTAGACTGCACGGCAGAAACTTTGACTGATAGAGAACGACCTTCTTCTACTAGCAGACGATTTATATCATTTAAGTTAAGGGAACCATAAATTTCTGGTTCTCGTTGTCCCAGTAAATTAAGATTCGGTCCGTGCAGTACTAAGATGCTTAAAGAAGGTTCGCTTCCTTCCTTAGCATTCCAACTATCTACCACGGCGAGAACGCCCATCAACGGGAATAGGAATTAATTCAGCTTCTGGCTCAGCTTCTGGCCCTAAAAGGGCATCAATCAGCTCGCGTGCTAATTCCTTAAGCTTTTCGAGCACCTTTTCGATATAATCCATTTAACTGAACGCTCCTGAGATAATAACTCTAAGTCAACTATCGACTAGGTCGAAAATAAAGCAAAAACAGCACCGCTGGTGGATAAATGGGTCAAACCTACTCACCCTTAGTGGGGAGCAAGTCATTACCGATAACTGCGATTTCTCTCTTTATTATTTTAGGTTATCACATTCGCTACGGGTAGGTTGACATTGCTCTTCTTAAGAAGTATTTTTACTTCGCAATAATCAATCAATAGTTTATAAACTAATAGTCCAGAAGAATGAAAATCCGGACTATTAGTATAGTATGCTGCGAATCGGTATTTATCAGCTTGTTTCTGTTTTCTTCTTAGATTTAGCAGTAGAAGTTTTGCTGTTAGCTTTAGATTTAGTACTAGAGGATTTTTTAGTACTTGAAGTTTTTGACTTGGTTGTTTTACCAGTCGATTTACCCTTTGGTGCTTTGCTTGCCAGTAATTCCAATGCTTTCTCTAAAGTAATGCTTTCTACAGTTTCACCTTCAGGAATACCGACATTGGTTTTACCATGCTTGATGTAAACTCCGTAAGGTCCTTCATAAACATTTACTGGTTCTTCATTATCTGGGTGAGAACCTAATTCACGCAATGGCTTCTTAGCATTACTTCTGCTGCCCCGTCCTTTTTTAGGCTGAGACAATAATTCTAATGCTCTTTCTAGGGTAACCGTAAGTACATCATCACCAGCTTTCAAGGAACGGTAATCTTTTCCCTCTTTGGCATTATGAACTACGTAGGGTCCAAAACGACCTAAATTGGCTTGGATACTAGCACCAGTTTCTGGATGTTCTCCTAATTTTCTGGGCAAAGCTAAAAGACCAACGGCCATTTCCACGGTTACTTCTTCTGGCTTGACATTTTTAGGTAGGGAAGCTTGTTTGGGTTTGGGATTTTCTTCGGACTTTTCACCCAATTGTACGTAGGGACCGTAAGGACCAATCAGCATGAAAATCGGCTGGGCGGTTTCTGGATGAATCCCCACTTGGTCGGGACCTTCGGTTTTTTGCTTGAGTAATTTTTCTACTTTTTCCGGGTCGAGGTCGGAGGGAGTTAAATCTCGGGGAATCGAAGCTGTAACCACCTCCGAGCCATTTTCAGCTTCCAAATAAGCGCCAAATTTACCGATGCGGATTTTGACATCTGGGATGTTCAAGTCAACCGTTCTAGATGTATTGATATCAATTTGACTTTCTCGCTCCTTAACTAAGGTATCGAGACCTTGTTCTCCTAAATAGAATTTTTTTAAGTAAGGTAACCATTCAGCTTCTCCAGTGGAAATATCATCAAGGGTTTGCTCCATTTTGGAAGTAAAACTGGGGTCAACGATTTCCGAGAAGTGAGTTTCTAGCAATTTAGTCACAGCGAAGGCTGTGAATGTAGGAATTAAAGCATTATTAGTTAATTGAGCGTAACCTTTATCTACAATAGTACCGATAATGCTGGCATAGGTACTAGGACGACCAATCCCTTCGCTTTCCAAGGTTTTCACTAAAGTTGCTTCTGTAAATCGGGCTGGAGGCTGAGTTTCATGGCCCACAGTTTGCAGTTCTTTTAGCTTGGGATTATCGCCAACTTTTAAGTTGGGTAGAATAACTTCTTTGTCTTCAAGTGCTGCTTCGGGATCGTCAGAACCTTCTACATAAGCACGTAAAAATCCTGGAAAATCAATTCGCTTACCTGAAGAGCGAAAACCCGCATCTTCCACTAATAAATGCATGGTGATTTGAGTTTGTTTTGCATCTGCCATTTGACAGGCAACAGTCCGCTTCCAGATTAAATCGTACAATTGCAGTTCTCTGCCGCTCAAACCTGTATCTTGAGGAGTGCGGAAGCTGCTTCCAGCCGGACGAATAGCTTCATGTGCTTCTTGGGCGCTTTTGGATTTCGTCGTGTATTTCCTAGGCTGGGGAGACAAAAATTCTTTACCGTAAAGTTTTTGCACGCATTCTCTGGCTGCGGTTACTGCTTGTTCCGACAAGTGTACCGAGTCAGTACGCATGTAGGTAATGTAACCTTGTTCGTAAAGGTTTTGAGCAACTCGCATTGTATCGCGGGCTGATAAACGTAACTTACGGTTAGATTCCTGCTGTAAAGTCGAAGTAGTAAACGGAGGTGCTGGTTTGCGGGTTACGGGACGTTCGTCAAGATTAGTAACTTTCCAAGTTTTATCGGTTATCCGTACTTTCAGAGCTTCCGCTTCTTCTTCATTGAGTAGTACAACTTTACGACCTGCGGCAATTTGTCCGGTTGCCGGGTCGAAATCACTACCAGTTGCGAGCTTGGTACCTGCCAAAGTAACCAATACGGAATTAAAGGATTGTTCTTTACTTCCTTTATTAGCTGTCTGGCTCAAAACCGCTTTTAAATCCCAGTAAGAGCCCTGATTAAAAGCACGACGTTCCCGTTCCCGTTGTACTAACAATCGCACCGCTACAGACTGTACTCTTCCAGCAGATAAACCCCAGGCAATTTTTTTCCACAACAAAGGTGAAAGGGTATAACCTACCAGTCGGTCTAAAATTCGTCGCGTTTCTTGAGCGCGAACCAACTGTTCGTCAACTGTACGGGTATTTTTCAGAGCTTTTTTAATCGCTTCAGAAGTAATTTCATGAAACACCATCCGTTTTGTAGGAACTTTTGGTTTTAACAGTTGGTACAAATGCCAGCTGATACTTTCACCTTCGCGGTCTTCGTCAGTCGCCAAAATCAGTTCCGATGCTTCCTTAAGCGCTTGTTTTAGCTGGCTGACCACCTGTTTTTTGGTCTTGGGAACTACATACAACGGTTCAAAATTTGATTCTACGTTTACTCCCAACTTCGCCCATTCTTCTCCTTTGACAGCGGCGGGAATTTCACTAGCAGACTGTGGTAAGTCACGTACATGACCCATCGAAGCTTCTACTCGATAATCTGATGGTAAGTAGTTACGAATAGTTTTAGCTTTGGTCGGAGATTCGACAATAACGAGAGTTGACATGGAAATTTCAAGAAAAATATAGCTGCTGGGCTAAAAAGTCAAAGTGATACAATAGATTGTTAATGTCAAGATAAAATTTCACTGCCAAGCAAGACAATAACTTTTATGTAAAATGCCCAGCTTTATTTAAAACCCTTTTTTATTGGGGTTTCAACCCCGGACACTTCCTTAAAGGCAATGTAAATAGCTCTCAAAGGTAAGATAGTCGGAATCGGGCGATTGAGAAAGGCAGTTATTTCAATCTTTAACTTATATTGGACGTAATTGGCGACTACCATTTTTATTTATTGCCCTTTAAAGTTGTAAAAATCAATCCAAAACAACCAATCAAATGCTTACCAGTTAAGATAATTCGGGAATTTTAATCCGTTGGCTGAATTGTTTTTGATTTTTTGTTATTTGTTGCCAATATTTAGAATTATGCCAAAATCAAATTTAAATAAGTAGCGTATTTCAAACAGATTATTTCACTACGATCACGAGGAAAACGGATGAAACCTATTCGTCAAGGAGATGTGATTTTACTCCCCGTAAAGCCAAATGAAGGTAAAAAACTAGATGGCTTACAGAAAGTCCTTCATCATCTTGTTTTAGCAGAAGGAGAAGTGACCGGACATAAACATCGTATATCTGAAGGAGAAGCAAGATTATATACAGAGTATAGCGGCTTATTCCTACGTGTTTTATCTGATAATGCTTTATTAGTTCACGAAGAACACGATTTCATTGATGTACCTCAAGGCGATTGGATGGTGAGAATTCAGCGCGAATATGAACCAGAAGGATGGCGCTATGTTACCGATTAAATTCTTACTTAAATCGTAATTTTTGCAATAAAAGTAGCAGTTTTAATCGATAAATTTGATTTTTTTTGTTATCTATACAACCCCAGTTATAGATTAAAATATCGAAATATTGCGGTCAATTAACTAGAAATTAATTGCTTAAAACCTAAATTTGAATTTATAAAGATAGGTAAATATAATTCCAAGCCAATCTAATCACAACCAAGCAATAACATATAATCCGAAGTCTAAGCAATGCAGCTATTTTATTTGTGTATATCGCTAGTGGTTGGTTTTACTATTTATTAAAATAAGCAGTCTCTTTATAAATAATCAATCTAATTAGACTATCATCTAAAAAGTAATATAATATACTGATATTGTACTTACACAATCAACGGCAAAGATTTTGCATTGCCCCTATAAATAATAATTAAAGAGAGCAAAAAAGTTGTGGTAGGATAATCCAGGAGAAGTACGTTCGGTAATTGTGTTCTTGTTATTAAGTAAAAGTCGCAAGCAGCTTTCCGGATGTCCCCTCTGCACGGTTGGATTCTGGAGAGTCTCATGTCAATCTACGTTGGAAATTTATCATACGATGTTACTCAAGAAGACCTTAGTAAGGTTTTTGCCGAGTACGGCGATGTCAAGCGCGTTCAGTTACCTACTGACAGGGAAACTGGTAGACCTAGAGGTTTCGCTTTTGTCGAAATGCAATCAGAAGACGAAGAAAGCTCAGCTATTCAAGCCTTAGATGGTGCTGAATGGATGGGTCGTGTAATGAAGGTAAATAAAGCAAGACCTCGAGAAGACCGATCTGGACGCTCTGGTGGTGGTGGAAGAAATTGGGGCTAGTAATAGCAGCCCTAAACTTCAGCAATGGTAATACAGTGTTGGTAAAGATGGTTCGCTCGTTCCAACGAAATTTATTCTATTTTTTATGAAAATAACGTTGGCTAAAAGTCTTAGGTTTAAATCGTAACACCAAGATAAACAGCTTCACAGCAGTCAATTCTGTCATACCACTTCACCGAAGTACTTTAGCAAAGCATAATCCGGTAGCCTGATTACAAATCAAAAAATACCCCATACTTTGCAATTCAATGTATTAAAGCAATTCATATGTATTCTTTTAATGCTAAACGATATCTGGTCTAATAGGGACTCTTTCTCAATTGAGGAAATCTTTGAAATCGTTAAAATAGATTAACGTGTGAATTCAACTATATTTTTCATGAGTTAGGGGCGATCTATTGATAGATTGCTCCTAATTTATTGTTTAAAATACTGAGTATTAAGTAATATTTAAATACTGAAGAAAATACAGATAGGAATATATTGAGGGCGTAAATTTTTAACTGAAATCTTTATACTTAAATATTATTGACTATGAGGAAATTTAAGATAAAAGCAAGTCATTCAGTATTTTTACTCAATCATTACAGTGATTTCAAGTAGAGCTAATCGCTTTTTATCTAAGTAAGCATCTAAAATTTATACTTTTGGTGGAAATAAAGGATATCGTTGATTAAATAAACAAGTTCTTCGATATTAATTGATAAAAATTTATGTCATACCCAAAAGTAACCCTTGTAGTTGTGCCACATGAATGTTTTAAATACACTGAAGAATCATTAGAAAGTATTTACAAGTACACAAATATTCCTTTTAAATTAATTTATGTAGATGGTTATTCTCCAAAGAAAGTTAGCCAGTATATTCAGGCAAAATCCCAGGAAAAAGGATTTAGTTTAATACGTACAGATAAGTATGTATCTTCCAATCAAGCACGTAATATTGCTTTGAAGTATGTAGATACCGAATATGTTGTTTTCCTCAATAATGATGTCTTGGTAACTGCTGGCTGGTTAAATAAACTTATGCATTGCAGCCAGAAAAATAATGCTTCGGTTGTTAGTCCTGTTTGTCTAGAATTAACATCATACAAACCTATAGTTCACTCTGCTGGAGGTACCCTAGAGTTTAAATATAAAGATGGAAGCTTAGATTTATTTGATAGAAGGTTATTTTTCAAGAAGTCTTTTGATGACGTGGAGCCTTTATTAAAGTGCTATCCAACACAGATAGTAGATTTCAGTTGTGTTTTAGTACGTACAGCTATTTTCTATGAGATAGGTAGTTTTGATGAAAATTTAATGAATTTCGCTCAAAATATTGATTTTGCTTTATCGGTATTCGCGGCAGGGGGGACTATTTATCTGGAGTCAGAAAGCATTGTTAATTATCTTAAAACTACAGAATTACAATTATCAGATATTCCCTACTATTTATTAATCTGGAATTATGTTTGGAAACGTAAAAGCATAGATCATTTCCAAGAGAAATGGGGTTTAGCAAAAAATGCAAAATTTATAACTGATGCCCTGCAACAATTAAACTACAGTACAAATTTGCCATTTCAGCCGTTAAAAGAGTTGATTAAAGCTTTTTACGACAATGAAGATTTTGGTATAAATCCCAGAGTTTTCAAACGCTCATAAAGAATAAGTAGCAAAATAGTACTTAATTAAATTAGTTTAGGTCACTACTAAATAAGTAGAGTCCCATTAAGCAGAATTTCAAATTTCAACGTTAATTTAATTACTACCACTTTAAAAATGCGGCTTCCACTCCTTCGTTTCTTCTTATTTTGCCATCCTTTTCAAACCAAGCAATGATTTGCGGCGTAGTTAATTCTTCAATAGCAATATTGTTTTCCTTCGCTATCTGCTGCAACACTCTCAATGAAGAAATTGTCAATCTAGTTAAAAACTTTTCTGGAGAGGAAAGTAAAGCAGCATCAACTTTTGCTGATTCTTCCGCAGATAAAAATTGTGTTGTAGGTTGCTGTTGAAATTCCATAGCTTATATCTATATGTTTATCAATAATTGGGTTTAAAGAGAGGATGAACTGTTTTTTGGGAGTTAAGAGTTAAAAAATTTTACTTGGGAACCCTGCCGAAGCCTTTAATGTTCCCTTGCCTGCACCAAATAACCACACCTATGTTCGCCATTGATAATCCAATGAGTACGCTCTACCGTACAATCGGGTAAAACAGCAGCAAACATTTCTAATTCATGTCCACAAACACTAGGGAATGATTCTGCAACGTTGGAAATTGCACAATTATGTTCTAAAAAAATAAATTTGTCTTCTGCTTCCGAGCCTGAAGTTTCTACAGGATGGTACTCAGCCATGAAACCTTCAGCTTTCCTTAGCTCTACTAAAGTCGCCACTCTGGTATGCAAGGAACCTTTCCCTAAATGTTGCCGATATTCTTCAGCTTTACGCTGCCACTGTTTCTGTAAAATCGAACATACTTGGTCTCTCCCTACTGTTTCTGTTAAAGTGTCAAGTAAAGAAACAGTAAATTTGCTATAACTATCCCCAACTTCTCGACGCAAGCGTTCTTTGCCTTTACCGCTCAATTGATAAATATGTTGCGGACGACCCATTCCCGTCTGTTCGGAGGAATAAATAATTAGCTCTTCACCCTCCAAATCTTTTAAATGACGGCGAATCGCTTGAGGACTTACTTTTAAAGCTCCTGCAAGGTGCAAAGCTGTAGCCTGCGACTGTTTGAGTAGATATTTCAATATATCTTGTTTGGTTGAGGACTGGTGGCTAGTTTCCATCGTCGTCCTAAAAATATTAAAGAAAATTTCACTTTGACAACATCATTGTTGTTAATCTAGCGTAAAATGAAGATAGATTAAAACAACTTGGCTGTTGTTTTAGTCTTCATAATTATTGTAACAGCCGCGTGACTAACAGTCACGCAATATGGGAATAAGGAATAAAGCCCGTCTCCCATACTTAAAGAGAGAAAAAGCTAAGCGAACGAAGCGAGAATATTAGCGATGAGTGCCACTGTCAAAACCTTAGTCAACCAGCCTTACAAGTACGGTTTCGTCACCGACATCGAAACGGATACTATACCTCGCGGACTAAACGAGGATGTGATTCGTCTAATTAGTGCGAAGAAAAACGAGCCGGAATTTATGCTGGAGTTTCGCCTCAAAGCTTACCGTCAATGGCAAAAGATGACCGAACCCGATTGGGCTAGTGTTGGTTATCCTGCAATTGATTACCAAAATATCATTTATTATTCTGCACCTAAGCAAAGCACTAAAAAGAAAAGTTTAGATGAAGTAGATCCAACTTTGTTGGAAACCTTTGAAAAGTTGGGTATTCCCCTATCGGAACAGAAGCGTTTAGCGAACGTTGCTGTAGACGCTATTTTTGATAGCGTGTCAGTAGCAACTACTTTTAAAGAAAAGTTGGCAGAAGAAGGAGTTATTTTTTGTTCAATTTCTGAAGCTTTGCAGGAACACCCGGAATTAGTCCAAAAGTATCTTGGAAGTGTAGTTCCGGTTGCCGATAATTATTTTGCAGCTTTGAATTCTGCCGTTTTTAGCGATGGTTCTTTTGTCTTTATTCCCAAAGGCGTAAAATGCCCAATGGAGCTATCTACCTATTTCCGGATTAATAATGGCGATACCGGACAATTTGAACGTACTTTAATTGTTGCCGAAGAAGATAGTTACGTTTCTTATCTCGAAGGTTGTACGGCACCGATGTACGATAGCAATCAGCTACACGCGGCTGTTGTGGAACTTGTGACGTTGGATAATTCCGAAATTAAATACTCTACCGTACAAAATTGGTACGCCGGAGATGAAAATGGTAAAGGCGGTATTTATAACTTTGTAACCAAACGTGGTTTATGTAAGGGAAAGAATTCTAAAATATCTTGGACTCAGGTAGAAACTGGCTCGGCAATTACTTGGAAATATCCCAGTTGCGTTTTAGTAGGGGATAATTCTGTAGGTGAATTTTATTCGGTAGCGCTTACTAATAATATGCAGCAAGCCGACACCGGAACCAAAATGGTTCATGTTGGTAAGAATACTCGTTCTACAATTATTTCTAAAGGAATTTCTGCGGGTAAATCCAGCAATAGCTATCGGGGTTTGGTAAAAGTTAATCCCAAAGCTGATGGAGCGCGAAATTATTCTCAATGCGACTCGATGTTAATTGGGGATAATGCTCATGCTAATACTTTTCCTTATATTCAGGTACAAAATAACAAAGGAAAGGTAGAACATGAAGCCTCAACTTCCAAGATTGGGGAAGATCAATTATTTTACTTTTCTCAACGCGGTATTTCCACAGAAGATGCCATCGCGATGATGATTAGCGGTTTTTGTAAGGATGTGTTTAATCAACTACCGATGGAGTTTGCTGTTGAAGCTGATAAATTGTTGAGTTTGAAGTTAGAAGGAAGTGTCGGTTAATTTGTTTGTAGTTGCGCTTTAGCGCCATTAATTTTAGATTTTAGATTTTAGATTTTGGATTTTGGATTTTGGATTTTGGATTAAATAGAACTTTTATCCAAAATCAAACAAGGCTTGAAGTGTTGAATTTATTCTTAGAGCTTTGGTGAAATTTTCTCTAAGGATACTGATGGATTAGCTTATGATAATTTATCTAGAAAATTCTAAAATCTCATAACTAATTAATCCGCTAAAGAGCTACAACAATTTATTGGAAACAGAAAGTAGCGAAAAAAATGATTAACGAAAATAGTAAAGTGCTGCTGTCAGTCAAAGATTTGACAGCAAATGTTGATGGCAATCAAATTCTTAAGGGTGTAAATCTTGAGGTGCGTGCTGGTGAAATTCACGCAATTATGGGACCAAATGGTTCTGGCAAAAGTACATTTTCCAAGGTTTTAGCGGGACATCCTAGTTACGAAGTGACTGGCGGTGAAGTGCTTTTTCAAGGAGAAAAACTTTTGGAAATGGAGCCAGAAGAGCGTGCTAGAAATGGTGTATTTTTAGCATTTCAATATCCTTTAGAAATACCTGGCGTTAGCAATTTAGATTTTTTGCGGGTTGCTTACAATTCTCGACGGAAAGCTCAGGGTTTAGAAGAAATCGATGCTTTTGATTTCGATGATGTGGTAGAAGAAAAGTTGGAAGTTGTGAAAATGGATTCTGCTTTTCTTAGTCGTAGTTTAAATGAAGGGTTTTCTGGTGGGGAGAAAAAGCGCAATGAAATTTTGCAAATGGCGCTTTTAGAACCAGATTTGGCAATTTTAGATGAAACCGATTCTGGTTTAGATATCGATGCTTTAAAAATCGTGGCAAATGGGGTAAATCAATTAACTAACCCGGAAAATGCCACAATTATGATTACTCACTACCAACGATTGCTTAATTATATTGTGCCCGATTACGTTCACGTGATGGCAAAAGGCCAAATTATCAAATCTGCTGGAAAAGAGTTAGCCTTGGAGTTGGAATCTCGCGGTTACGACTGGATTTTAGAAGAAGCAGGTGTTGAGGTTGGAGTGTAATGAATATAGAAGTAACTCCAAATCAAATTTCCACTACTACGGAAGCAAATTTATCAAACGGGCTGTCTGGCGATGCCTATTTAAATGGATTGTTGGATAAAGTCAGTACCGGTAAAAATAAAGGGTGGTTGCAAGAATTAAAAGATAGTGCTGCTTCTAGAGTGCGTCATTCTTCCTTACCGACTAAAAAAGATGAAGAATGGCGGTTTACCGATTTATCAGCTTTATTTAAAATTGATTTTAATGTAGAAACTAGAAATTTTTTATCTCCAGATACTACCCCCTTTACAGCTATTAGCGAAAATCGTTTGGTATTTGTTAACGGTATATTTAAATCGGAATTATCGGCGATCGCTAATTTACCAGATGGAGTTGTGGTTAGCAATCTTGCGAGTTTACCGGATTTGGATGGGGAACTTGTTAAAGAGTATTTAGGGCAGGCACAAGGAAATGAAGAAGTATTCACGGCTTTGAATACTGCCGGAATCAAGGATTTAGCATTGATTTGGCTGTCTCGCAATGTGGTAGTAGAAACACCGATACATCTAGTATTTATTACTGCTGGGGATAAAACAATTTCTCAACCGCGCTGTTTGATAGTCGCAAAAACAGGTTCCGAAGTTACTGTAGTAGAAGAATTTATTCACTTTGGGGATGTAGAAAAGAATCAAGAAAAAGAGGTTTATCTAAATAACGCGGTTACAGAAATATGGATTGATGAAAATGCAGGTGTAAATCACACAAGAGTTGAGCGCGATAGTTTAGAAGCGTTTCATATTGGCAAAACAGCAGTTACTCAAGCTCGCAACAGTCGGTACACCTGTAATGCCGTAAACCTGGGTGGAAAATTATCGCGACATAATTTAGAAATTTTCCAAACTGGGGAGCAAACTGAAACTACTCTTAACGGTTTAACAATAATCTCCGGCAATCAATTATCGGATACTCACAGCGCGCTTGCTTTAAATTATCCCTACAGTTGCAGCAAGCAACTGCAAAAAAACATCATAGCGGATAAAGCACATGGGGTATTCAACGGTAAGATATTTGTTCCCAAACCCGCACAATTAACAGATGCATCCCAGCTAAATCGAAACTTATTACTATCTCCCCAAGCTAAAGTTGACACAAAACCACAACTAGAAATTACGGCAGACAATGTAAAATGCGCTCACGGTGCTACAGTTAGTCAATTAGAAGATGATGAAATTTTCTATTTACAAAGTAGGGGCATCAATGAAAATAGCGCTCGCCATTTATTAATTAACGCTTTTGCTGCGGAGATAATTAATAACATCCCGGTTCCTTCCTTACGTAAAAATTTAACTCAAACAGTAAATGAATTTGACTAAAAGTATCAGTTAGGAATTAATAAAAAGCAGGTTAAGAATTATAGAAACCGGGTTTTTATCGGTAATGTGAGATAATCTTTAATACTTTCACAAGATAAACCCAGTTTCTTAGATTTTATAGTTAAGTCTATAAAACACTCCTTTTATTGTATAAAATTACTCTTTAAAAACCGCACAAACACTCTAGTAATCCATCAAAATTACTTTGCGGGTTTAATTGTAAGAAAAAAAATTATTTTCTTCCCCTGCTCCCCCTGCTCCCGAGGCTCCCCCTGCTAATCCCCACCCAGCAATTTTGGCTTGTGAGAGTACTAGGGCGCAGAGTCAATAGGTAAAAAGAAATAGGTAATCTCAGGGCATGATAGGAGTAATACATGCTCTCAGAAAATTTAATTTTTAATCCCAATCAAGAATATCCGTTGTAAAAATCCACAATCGTATGACTTTTACTCAAGAAAAAACCCTTGCAGATAGAGTTCGCCAAGACTTTCCTATATTACATCAGGAAATTAACGGCAAACCTTTGGTTTATTTAGATAATGCTGCCACTTCTCAAAAACCTTTATTCGTACTAGATAAAATTCGTAACTATTACGAACAGTACAATGCTAACGTACATCGCGGCGCGCATTCTCTAAGTGCTAAAGCTACCGACGCATACGAAGCTGCAAGGGATAAAGTGACTCAATTTGTTAATGCTTCATCTCGTCAAGAAATAGTTTTTACCCGTAACGCTACTGAAGCCATAAATTTGGTTGCTTATAGTTGGGGAATGAATAATTTACAGCCTGGAGATGAAATTATTCTTTCGGTGATGGAGCACCACAGTAATATCATACCTTGGCAGTTGATTGCTCAAAAAACTGGTGCGGGATTGAAATATGTTGAACTAACATCAGAAGAAACATTTGATTTAGAGCAGTTTAAAAAGTTGCTTGGCGATAAAACAAAATTGGTATCGGTAGTTCACATTTCTAATACTTTAGGTTGTATTAATCCAGTAAAAGAAATCTGCCAATTAGCTCGCGAAAAAGGTGCAAAAATATTAATCGATGGCTGTCAAAGCGTCCCTCATATGCCTGTTGACGTGCAGGAACTTGACTGCGATTGGTTAGTAGCTTCAGGGCATAAAATGTGCGCTCCCACCGGTATTGGTTTCTTATATGGGAAGTTAGAAAATCTACAAGCAATGCCGCCATTTATGGGTGGTGGAGAAATGATTGCTGATGTATTTTTAGAATATTCTACTTATGCAGAATTGCCAGCTAAGTTTGAGGCTGGTACTCCTGCAATAGCCGAAGCAATAGCTTTAGGTGCGGCAGTGGATTACCTTAGTAATATTGGTATGGATAAAATTTATGCTTATGAATCAGAATTAACTGGTTATTTATTTAAGCAATTAGAAAAAATACCGCAAGTTAAAATTTATGGTCCCCAACCAGATGTTAGAGGTTATGGTAGAGCCGCACTAGCTTCTTTTACTACAGGAGAAGTCCATCCCAATGATTTATCAACTCTTTTAGACAACGAAGGAGTAGCAATTCGTTCTGGACATCATTGTACTCAACCATTGCATCGCATTTTAGATGCTCCCGGTACTGCGCGAGCAAGTTTATCTTTTTATAATACTCGCGAAGAAATAGATATTTTTATCAAAGCTTTAAAAGAAACTTTGGATTTCTTTAGCAGTATGATTGGTTAAATTTATGGTATTGAATTACCTGTTTGAATAATTACCATAAAATATATTTTATAATTAATATGACTTATCTAGAAACCTCTTTCATTAGATTATTTTAGATGAGTTTTTTAGTTAGTGAGTTTTAAATTGTAGGCTCTTCAGTACAAAATTATTTATATCACGGAAAACGCTATATTAAATCATATAGGAATATAGTGCAGGATTTATTCGCGTGTCATATAGCGACTTTAATTTATCCAAAGTTAGAAAATCTTTTAATTTAACTATTTCTGACAAAATAGATCTATTTTCATCCATACCAGAAATAGAAATTCCATCATTACTTGCAGAAACTTTAGACGAAAATGTTCCATTAGCGCTAGCAAGTAACACAGAAAAATCGCGCTCGGAAATGATTATTTCGCCTATTTTAATAGCTGTCAGAAAAACTTTAGAACATCAAATTAGTTTATTTTCTGGCATTGATTTTACCGTTGACTCAAGTCAAGGATTGAATGGCAATTGCGATTTTATTATTAGTCATTCTCCAGAGTTATTAATTTTAAATGCTCCAGTTATTACCATTGTGGAAGCTAAAAAAGAAAATATTAATGGAGGTTTAGGTCAATGTGTAGCGTCCATGATAGCAGCCAAAATTTTTAATGAACAGGAAGGTAATAATATTCCGATAATTTATGGAACTGTTACTACTGGAACTAACTGGAAGTTTTTAAAACTTATTGAAAATATAGTCGAAATTGACCTTAAAGAATACTATATTAATAATGTAAGTAAAATATTCGGAATATTGTGTAATATCCTTTCTAAAGAAGCAGCTATCTAATATAAACAATGGTTTGAAATTATACTTTTTCACAATCGTTAACCCTAGGTTGTAAAATTAGTTGTGAGATTCTAATGTTGGTAAAAGATATAGTGTGAATTGATTTAGCAAAATAAAACTAAACTAGAAAGAGCCTTACTTAAGTAATTTAGAAATTAGATCGAAAATAAAATAGGATAATTGATAATGGGAATAGAAGCATATTTTAAGCAAGTATCTCCTTCTCTATTAAAAAAAATTCAAAAATACCCCGATTTCTTTGAATTATTTGATGATGCTCAGTATTTACCTGATTCACCTTTTTGGCAAGATTTCAATCTCGATTTAAACGATCCAGAAGATGCTAAGTGGTTTGACGAAGCTACTAACTACGTACCACAAACCTTAGAAAAATTAAAATTTGAACAGCCACAAGAATTTGAAAAGCTGAAGTCTGACATTCCTACAATGCTGGCAGAAGGTAAAAATGTAGAGTTCGATATTGGCAAACAATGGAAGAATATCCACTTTATTTTAACTGGAATTAATGACTTAACTCCCTTACCATTTCTCACCGGTAAAAATAAACAAGATAAACTACCTGCAATTAATGCCATTTTAGGAGGTAAGACTATCGACTATGAAACCGAACATGGATTGTTAAGATATCTTACAGTTGAGGAAGTCAAACAAGTAAGTCAAGCCTTATCAAAGTTTTCCCAAACTCATTTTCAGCAGCGATTCAACCTCAGAGGTTTAGAAAGCGGATTTGATACTATTTATGATATTTATCAACAGCTTCTTAATTTCTACCAAAATGTAGCTGATGCCCAAAATGCGATGTTCTTATATTTGGGATAAATAAGTGGCTACAAGACGTTTTTTATACTCCTCCTAACTTGCACATTTTAAAACCCTTATCCACTAAGGATTTAAGCTTTAATCAAATGTGTTAGTTTTATTTGTTGCTAGTGGCGATAGCCGCTAGTCAGGCGCTCACATCTTGCACGATTGTCGTTAAGCCTAAATCCCCGCCTTGAAATCAAAATCATCGGCTAATTTGCTCAAAGCCTTGCCTAGTCTGATAAATTAGACTTTTTTGTGTAGCCCAGGAATTTATTCCAAGGCGCTTGTTGAGCTTGGGGTGCAAGATGAGAATTTAGAAACTTTTCTTGAAACCATCTCAAAATTAAAATATCTTATGCTTTTGTGGGGTAAACATGTTCGAGATAGACGTTTTATTGCGATAATTCCCAGAAGAAGCTTGTTAATTGAGAGGATATAGATGACGCTTAAACGGATTGTTTTATTTTTTCTTACCTTAATAGCAATTTTATTTTCTGGCTCGTCTCTAATTGGGAGCTTGAAAGAGCCTCAATTTCAAAGCGAACTGGAATTATACCAAACTAATATCGTATTGTTAGCTACACAATGGCAACCCTCTGACGAAGAGGAAAATTTACAAAACGTGAAAAAAGCCATACTGGGTGTAAAACCTCTCGAAGGGGCACTCAAACAATATCAAGAAGCACGTACCTCAGCCGAAACTAATTTAGAAAAAGCTGAAAATCAATTAGCAGAATTACGCTCGAAATCAACTGATAACATTACCCCACCGGAATCGGAAATTCCTCCTGCCATTAAGGCTTCTTCACTTGTGGAGCAAAAAAAATTACAGCAAACTTCTAATCAATTACAAGAATCAATTGCCAAATTAGACTTACGCATAGGAATTCTGCAAGCACGTCAAGGTAACAGCGATACAGCTATTGAAACTTGGCAAAAAATACAAAAAAATTCAAGTATAAATCCTCAGTTTAGCGAAACAAGTCAAACGTTAATTCAAATATGGAAAGAATCTCCTAGGCTTTCACAAGGAGCAGAATTATTAATCAAAGATAATCTAAAAGGTTGGTTCCGCTATAGCGCTTTAGAAAAAATATACCAAATTAAACAAAATTCCGAATATTTAAATAATCTTAAAGTAATTGAGCAAAAAGCAGCAGAAAACGCCCTCCTTAAGTTAACTGGTATAGCTATTCTTCCTGCATTAGGGGGCTTTATTGGTATCATATTACTGATTTTCACTTTCGGACAGTGGATAATCAAAAGACAAGAATCATTACTGGCGCAAAATTCTCAGACTCCCTGGAAAACACCTTGGGATGGTGAAATAATTCTACAGGTGTTTGTGGTGGGCTTTTTCTTAATGGGACAATTAATTGTACCCCTCCTATTACAGTTTCTTCCCATTCCCCGCCCAGCCCCAAACATCAGAATTCAAGCATTATACGTTTTAGTTAGCTATTTACTCGTAGCTTTTGGTTCTATATCTGTTCTTTACTTCTCAATCAAACAATTTTTCCCTCTTCCCGAAGATTGGTTTTGCTTCAGATTGTACGATGGCTGGCTGCTATGGGGAATTGGTGGGTATTGCGCTGTAATACCTATATTTATTATTGTTTCTTTAATAAATCAACAGCTTTGGCAGGGGCAAGGTGGTAGCAATCCTCTTTTACAAATAGTCTTAGAAAGTCAAGATAATGTCGCATTATTAATATTTTTCTCTACCGCTGCCATCGCTGCACCATTGTTTGAAGAATTTTTATTTCGCGGATTTTTGCTCCCTTCCCTTACCCGCTATCTTCCAGTGTGGGGATCGATACTGATTTCTAGTTTTGTTTTTGCCGCAGTTCATCTTAGTTTGTCAGAAGTTATACCTCTTACAGTACTGGGGATCGTTCTTGGGGTAGTCTATTCGCGATCGCGCAATCTTCTGGCTCCCATGCTTCTACATAGTTTATGGAATAGTGGCACTCTATTAAGCTTATTTATCTTAGGTAGTAGTACTAATTGACACTTTTGTATACTGTTGCCAGAATAAAAATAATCTGTATTAATTATGTGTAACAATTTTTCAATTAGTATTCACTATAGTGAGTGTAGATAATTCTTCATCTACTAGCATAGATACTCAAAATAATGGCAAGCTGAAAAAATATATGTTAGATATATAACTAAATATTTAAGTAAGTCTATAGTTATTTCTTGACTAGTTTCAGCCTTTGTAGGGATGCAGACTGTTTTTAATTATTTTAAGATTAGAAACATCATGGGGCGTTTTCTACATAAATCAATAAAATTTCAGAGCGAGAATGCACAATATACTTAGTTCTGGTTTTACATAACCATTTTTACTCGAAATTATGGACTGTGAAAGCCGTATTTTTATGGTAACTAAGTAATTGTAGCGCACTGGATTAGTCCGGAATTTTTGCGTAAGGACTTGTACAAATGAATATTGCATCGTCCTTGAATGACGCTTCTTGCGATTAATTATCATTCAGAGATTCTCTGTTATGACACAACAGAGTCCAGCAATATACAATTTGCTGAAATAAATATATACAGAAAAATAAGAGTATCTCAAATCCAGATAAAGCTAAAACTCTTTTTAGACTTAGCTTTAAAGGGGTTTATTTACTCTCTAAATCAGTAATTTTACTAGTTGGCAGTAGTATATTATCGAATGATGCTGCTAACAAAAATAAGCGAGTTAATTTTATATTTTTATTCTTAAGGAGCAGCGATATGGCAAAACTTACTCCCTCCCATGCTACTAAACAACTAATGGCGGGTTTCTGCGGAATAATTTTTGGTGCATTAGGCATTCATAAGTTTGTTCTTGGGTATGCATCAGAAGGCTTAATTACCTTAATTGTTTCTTTAGTTGGTGGTTATTTTACCTACGGTTTGAGTTTTTTGATTATGCAGCTAGTAGGTTTAATTGAAGGAATGATTTATCTAAATAAAAGCCACGACGATTTCGTAGGTACTTATTTTATGAATAGACAAGGCTGGTTCTAGGCAAATATTCAAACTGTAGCAAATCTTTTATTTTATTTAATATTTAGCGTGCGTAATTATCGCAATTGTAATATTAGCTCTGTTTGTTTTTTTTGATTGGAATTGTAACTAAGTATTAAATTTATTCCTAGCTGTCAAATAACTATAATCCCTATAGAAATAAATGTATGCAGCTAGGATTTCTGAATGATTCACTAATTAAACTAAATTTTATTGCAAAATATATAAATCAGTAAATATATATTTTGTATCCAAATTATGTTGTTATATTCTAAATAGATTTACCGATAATTTCTCAAATTATAGATTTATCAAATTAAATAAAAAACACAATATTCTATCTCTTGCGGACTAATGTTAAAACGTAAAAATCTCACATTAATAATGCTTACTTGCTTTGGCATGGGTTATTTTTTGGCAATGTCTAGCTTGCCTATAAATCCATTTTTAAAAAGTCAAGCTGCGATGGTTCCAATACAGCTAAGTATTCTTATCTACTTTATTTATCTGCGTTGGAATAAGCACAAAGAATTTAGCTAAATATCTAGTTTTTACAAAAATTCATACCTCAGACATTCTGTCATAAGTCCGGATTTAGCTTACCCTCAAAGTAGGAACTTTCATAATGCCATATCTTAAGAAGGCAGCATTTTTATTTTTCTAGCAAGTCCGAACATTTTCCATGCAATTGGTACCAAAAAAAAACAAAGCTGAAAGTCCACTGCTGACCAAAAACAAATTTACCCTTGATGTAGAGGGAATGCAATGTGCTGGCTGTGTCAGAGCAGTGGAAAAACAATTAACTCAATTTCCAGGAGTTGATAAAGCCTGCGTAAATTTAGCAACTGGAGTAGCAGTAGTAGACTCGGAAAAATTTGATATAGACATTGATGCCTTAGTCAAGGAATTAACTACAGCAGGATTTCCCAGTAAACCTCGCAAACCCCCTGGAGAAACAGATAGCGCTCAAGCTTTGAAGGAAGCTGAAGAGAAAAAGCGGCAAGAAATGCAATCTGCCCAACGGCAACTAATAATTGCTATATTGTTGCTGTTGTTTTCTGGAATTGGACATTTAGGCAATATTGGTGGGTTAATGCTGCCGGTATTGCAAAATATCTGGTTTCATTTTGGACTAGCTACAGTCGCAATAATCATACCAGGTCGCCCCATTTTAATCGATGGTTGGTTGGGCTTGCGTCGAAATGCCCCTAATATGAACACTTTAGTTGCTTTAGGAACTTTGAGTGCATATATTGCTAGCGTAGTTGCTTTATTATTTCCTCAATTAGGTTGGGAATGTTTTTTCGACGAACCCGTGATGATATTGGGTTTTATTCTGCTGGGACGTACTTTAGAAAAACAAGCTAGAAATCGTGCTTCTGCTGCATTCCAAGAATTATTATCTCTAAAACCAAGTATTGCCCGATTAATAGCCAAACCTAATAGCGATAATAATACTCAAAAAGCCGAAATAATAGAAATACCTGCCGAACAAGTTCATATTGGGGAATGGTTGCAAGTACTTCCCGGAGACAAAATTCCCGTCGATGGTGAAGTCATTGAAGGGAAAACAGCAGTTGACGAATCAATGCTCACTGGAGAATCAGCACCAGTTGCCAAACAAGTAGGGGATAATCTAAGTGCGGGAACCATCAACCAGTCAGGAACAATAACCATTCAAGCAACCCGCACTGGAAACGATACAACAGTAGCGCAAATTGTTGGTTTAGTAGAAGCAGCGCAAATTCGTAAAGCACCAGTTCAAAAATTAGCCGATACTGTAGCCGGTTACTTTACCTATGGCGTATTAACTACAGCTTTATTAACATTTCTATTTTGGTATTTTATTGGCACTAATATTTGGCATGATATTGTCACATCAACGGTGCTGCTTCCTTCACCACATTCACAGCACTTAAGTGGTTATCTGATACAAGAAACTCCAACTTATTACTCCCCGATTCTAATTAGTTTGAAATTAGCGATCGCCGTAATGGTTGTAGCTTGCCCTTGTGCTTTGGGGTTAGCGACTCCCACAGCAATTTTAGTGGGAACAGCAATTGGTGCCGAAAGAGGTTTATTAATCAAAGGTGGGGATGTTTTAGAAAAGGTACATCAATTAAAAACAATAGTTTTTGATAAAACTGGTACTTTAACTACCGGTAGTCCCAGTGTCACCGACTGTATTACCATATCGGATAAAGATACTGCCAATTCTTTAATTCAGTTAGCAGCAGCTGTAGAAAGCGGTAGCCAACATCCTTTAGCAAAAGCTATTTTAGATTCAGCAGCGGAACGAGAATTACCTATTCCCGCAGCAACAGATTTTCATACCGAGCCGGGATTTGGTTTATCTGCTGTAGTGCAAGGTACTCGAATATTTTTAGGTAGTTGGGAATGGTTAAAGTTGAATAATATTAGCATTCACCAAACTGTTCAAAAACAACTTAAAGCTTTATCTGAAGCCGGAAAAACCGTAGTTGGTGTAGCAAATGAAAGCGAAATTATGGGATTGATTGCCGTTCAAGATACTATACGAGAAGATGCTTTCTCAACTGTAGAAAAACTTCATTCTTTAGGCTTACGAGTCATGTTGCTGAGTGGCGATACTCAAGAAGCAGCTTTAGCTACAGCAAAACAATTAGGATTAGATACTAAAGATGCTATAGCTGGTATTCCTCCAGCCAAAAAAGCAGCAGTTATCGAATCCTTACAAAATTCTCAGCCTCAATCCCTTGTGGCAATGGTAGGAGACGGGATCAACGATGCACCAGCTTTATCCCAAGCAGATGTTGGTATTTCTCTGCATTCTGGAACGGATGTGGCAATGGAAGCGGCGGAAATTGTACTTATGCGAGATAAATTAAAAGATGTAGTAGAAGCTATTGCACTTAGTCGTGCCACCTTTAATAAAATCCGTCAAAATTTGTTCTGGGCATTTGCCTACAATATAGTAGGGATTCCTTTAGCTGCTGGTGTATTATTACCGAGCCTCGGTTTTATTCTGAATCCGGGAGGAGCCGCTGCTTTGATGGCTTTTAGTTCCGTTAGCGTAGTTACCAACTCTCTTCTTTTAAGAAGGTTTGCTCTCGATTCCTAAAATCCTCCTTTGGAGGTATTATTAATTAGCAAAAATATTCGTTTGGCTCATCTCAAGTTAAACTAGGTCAGTAGAATAGTGTTAGGTTTCTCACATATAGATGCTAAGAAACGCTACCTAAAGCTGCATAAATCTTCTAGAGTCAAACATTATGATTCTACTCTTGTAATCCAAGTGAATTGTAAAGATAGTAGCTTCTGACCACTGAGTAATGGTTCGACAATGGGAACAAATTATACCAAACGAATCTTGATTGCTGACAGTTCAACCGATTGTAGCAACGATAAGTCTATGGCAGTACAATCGAATGAAACTCATATCTTGATTATAGAAGACGACCAGGGACGTAAAGAATTTACTTTAGAAAACTCCCTTTATTCTATTGGTAGAGACCGTGAATGCGATATTCATCTGGTATCGCAGTTTGTCTCGCGTCGTCATGCAACATTAGTTAAACTACCTAAAGACAATGATGATGATAAACGATTTTATTACCGCATTGTAGATGGCGACGTCAAAGGCAAACCTAGTTCCAATGGTTTGATGATTAACGGGCGTAGCAAAATACCTGCCCATGACCTTAAAAATGAAGATGAGGTCGTATTCGGTCCGCAGGTACGTGCTATATATTACTTACTTCAAAGAGATGCTACTCAAACCGGGCAGATAGATGCTAGCGAATATGACATAACGTTAATTAATCCTAGTATGACTGAAGATACAGAAGAAGATTAACAGATTGGATATCGTTGGATGGGGAAAATTTAAAGGCATTGCTACCTCTATATTCCCCTCCGTCTTCAGTCGTTTGGGCAATTGTGGTAAGTACAAGTTCAAATTAAGTACTTGCCTAAATTAATCTACTAAAATATTTCAGACCATTTTTATAATCGTTTTCTATAATCATTTTTAAATTATCGATATGGTGGCGATTTGTTGCGGTGAACAAGCTTTTGTATCCAGCCGCAACTAATGCCTTAAAAAGCTGCAACACTAAATACTGGCAAGAGTTTCGGTTAGATGCCAGTGACGGCAATCTTCAATTACTTGCTTAATAAGTTCAAACACCTGTCGGCAGTGATTATCAACTTGGAGTGGTAATTCCTCGTTTCTAGACACTAATTCCATTTTGGTTTCCGTTTCAGTTGCCGTACTTTTGTCAATCAATACCTCTATGGTGACAAATTTAGAAAAAGGTACGCTACCAGGTATCTCTCGGGCTAAAATGTAGTCTGATGTATCATATTGTACATCTAAGTTACATTCCTGTAAGAGTTCTTTAAGTAGCGGTTGCAGATGGTCTATGGGAAGAGAAACAATATATGAACAGATATAGCGAGCCATAGTAGCCCCATGCCTCATAACACTCCGTACATCCTATAATATCTAACTACATAAAATCCAAGAAACTAGAATTCATTAATCAAGAAAATAGTGATTTTTTTAGGCACAATGCCTGATATTGGTTTGTTGATAAAGAATCCATAAACTCTGAAGGGGTATATTTTTTCTTTTTGCAATCGGCACAAAATTGTAAATCCGACTCAATTTAAGCGTTATGCTTTTTTGCAGTATATAGTTTCGAGTTATCAAACCTTGTAAAATAATGGTTTGGCGCAGGAAAAAAAGATGAAAGTCGCAATTACTGGAGCAACAGGATTCGTCGGTAGTCGTTTGGTAGAAAGACTGCTGGCTGAGGGTATGAAAATAATGGTCTTAACTCGCGATACCGCAGGCGCTCGAAAGGTTTTCCCGAGTAACGTTTATCCTAATGTGGAAATTACTGCTTACACACCTACTGCTTCGGGTAGCTGGCAAAAGGAAATAGCAAATTGTGAAGCTATAGTTAATCTTGCGGGAGCGCCTATCAGTGAAGGGCGGTGGACGACAGAACGCAAACAATCAATTCTAAATAGCCGCAAACTAACCACACAGAAAATTGTTGAAGCTATTGCCCAGAGTACAACGAAACCAAAAGTATTAGTTAACACTTCTGCGATTGGCTACTATGGCACCAGCGAAAACGCCACTTTTGATGAAAATAGTCCTTCTGGTAGCGATTTTCTGGCTCAAGTTTGCCAAGATTGGGAAGCAGAAGCCGAAAAAGTTACGGATAGCGGTGTCAGATTGGTAATTCTAAGATTTGGAATTGTCCTGGGAATGGGTGGTGCCCTTGGTAAAATGATTACCCCATTCAAGCTATTTGCAGGAGGACCTATTGGTAGTGGCGAACAATGGTTTTCATGGATTCACTTAGAGGATATTGTTAATTTAATACTGCAGTCTATAAAGACATCAGAAATGTCTGGAGTCTTTAATGCTACAGCGCCCCAACCAGTTCGGATGGCAGAATTATCTACAACTATGGGTGAAGTCATGAATCGCCCTTCTTGGTTACCGGTTCCGGCATTTGCAATTGAAGCAATGTTAGGAGATGGGGCTGTAGTTGTTTTAGAAGGTCAAAAAGTTTTACCCCACCGCACTTTGAAAAGTGGTTTTACATATCAATATTCTGACTTGAAGCCTGCCTTAGAAAATATCCTCAAGTAAGGATAATTAATTAACTCTACAGAATTACTGGCGAACTTCTAATTTACGAGAAACCCAACTAATAATACCGCTCATAAGTGCCCCAGCCATTAATATACCTATAGCTGGGGTAAATACAGGTTCCCACAATTTATACCATAAATCTAAACCTAGGGGTATTCCCGTACTACGTCCAATTACTGCTATAGCAAGCCAGCCAAAGCTAATTAAAACAAGAAAAACGTCAGCGACTAAAACTGTATTAAGTAAATTCAATAATTTATCTTTCATTTCTTTCTCAGAAATTGAAGGGCGAATAGGAAAAAATCTGTGGATTGATTACCACAGATCAATCTTATTTTACGTGATTCCAATTAACTGAATAGCCAGTTTTTGACTTTTGCCAAACTTTTCCAGTCCGGCTTTCTGCTCAAACCGTCTTCAATGCTATTCTTAATATCCTCTTGCCATTCCTCATTAACCATCATTAACTGCGAAGCAACCTCTACATGGTCTCGCAAACCTTTTTGACCTGTTTCTAACATAGCTGTAGCCAAGTTAACCCTTGCTTGTGGGTCTTGGGGATTTAGCTTTACAGCCTTCTGTGCAGCTTTAGAAGCAAGCTTTGGTTTGCTATCGAGCATATACAACCACGACAAACAAGTCCATGCAGCACTATTTTGAGGTGCGCGATCGCAAATTTCTTTAAAAACAGGAACCAACTCGGCTGCGTCTGTTCCAGCTTTATAACGTTCTAGAGCTTCATCAAATATTGATTCAACCGTTTGAGTCATAGTAAAACAGATATTATTCTTCTTATCAAAAGTCCTTTGTCATTAAATAACCATTTAGGAAAAAACACAAAGGACTTTTACAATTTACTTTAGACACCAAATGATTTACCACAACCACAAGTGGTGCTCGCATTCGGATTGGTAAACTGGAAGCCTCCACCAATCATCGAATCGCTATAATCAAGCATTAAACCATAAAGATATAATAAACTTTTGCGGTCGCAAACAATTTTGAAACCATCGTAATCAAAGGTATCATCATTATCGCTGATATGGCTGGGGTCTTCAAAATCCATCATGTAAGACATTCCGGAACAGCCGCCTTGACGTACTCCTACCCTTAAGCAGAGTTCTTTGCCTTGTTTTTCCTGTAATAATTTGACTTGTCGCAATGCGGCTTCGCTCAATAAAATTCCTTGCTTCTGAGACTCAGTTGCTTGTGTCATCTGCTTAATATCTCCAATAACATGGTTTAACCATCATCAAGAAGGCTGTAATTATGAATTCTGGTTCGGAACTAAAAGATAACAGTAGTTCCATATTGGTTCACAATAGCCGTAATTGTTCTTTTACTTATTCTAGCGATATTAATGCAGCTCAAGTTTTTCTCAATTGCGATAAAAAAATGCCCCCTTACCCCTAGACTATCTGCCAGTTTTACTCTTTCTGAGATTTCTTTATATAAAGTTTTTTTTTTGGGTCAACTTATTTAGTACTCCGACACATTAGTTGTGCACTTAGGCACTTACAGATAATAAAATGTCCCACCGTCGGTGTCGCCTGAAAGGCGACACCCCAGTAT
>JBCBPQ010000072.1:0-29066 GCA_039820645.1 Cyanobacteria bacterium J06633_8
GTTGATGGTTGATGGTTGATGGTTGATGGTTGATGGTTGATGGTTGATGGTTGATGGTTGATGGTTGATGGTTGATGGTTGATGGTTGATGGTTGATGGTTGATGGTTGATGGTTGATAGTGGTTAGTTGTAGGGGAGGCAAATTACGGTGTAGATTAACTTCGGGCAATATTGCCGTTGTGTTACGGCACTAATTAATTTGATTGAAGATTACCATTTCAATCATGCCGTAACGCACTATTGTATGTGGGATAAATGGGTATTTAACAATTACACTGGTGCGTTTCGCTGTCGCGACAACATACCCTACTACAAGTGCGATCGCGATTTTGAAATCTGGCAAAATTTTCAAGCAATCGTCAATAACTGCAGGTGGATAGCTTCTTATCAAGAACTTTGTGTGGTGTGCGATCGCCCTTGTATACTTACTTTTGATGAGCAGCATAAATTACACGGTGAAGATAAAGCCGCCATTCAATTTGTGGATGGATATAGCGTTTATGCTTGTCACGGTGAAAGATTGTCGAAGTTTAATTAAATAAACATACCAGCATCTACATTAAAAAAATCTCCTAAAGCCTTAGCTTGAGCTTTGCTGATTTCTCGCTTACCGTTTACAACTTCGGAAACAACACCTTTAGAACCAATAACTCCTACCAAATCGGATTGCTTAATATCTTTTTGTTCCATTAAAAAAAGTAGCAGAGAATGAGGTGTAGTTGCTTGATTGGGACTATAATATTCTTGTTCAAATTTTTCGATTAAAGTAACTAGTAATTCATAAAGTTCATTTTCTTCGAGAGTACGATTATTGCGATGCATCAACTCTTCAACAATTGCCAAAGCTTTTTCGTTTTCTTCTTCGGTTTTAATCAATTTTGGCTGATATTTTGTTAATAGTTCTTTGTATTTTTCCGAATTAAAAGTAAGGGTCATTTTTTTTGGTAAACAGTAATATTATTTGTGCGTCTTTAACCCATACTATTCATCATTTTCGGGTTCAATTTGTAAATCTAAAGCAAATACAATGGTTTCGGGTTCATCTAAAATATCCAGTACTTCTTGCTCAACAGTGCGCGAACGTGAAACATCTAATGCATCACAATCGGCTAACTCAATAATTTCTTTAATGGATTGTCGCACTTGCTGGGCAATATCTGGTTGCCATTGACGTAACTTAACATTTAACTGTTCTATTAAGGTATCCATGATTTTTTACAATCAGGTTTTTCTTGAGCGTAACACTAATAATAGTTTGAGCGAATAGTTTAAAGTTATATGGCGTGATGCTATTTTCTGCGATACCGTTATGCCCGATGGTTCTGTTAGAAATGACAATTTTTAAAGAGTTTAGTCGTTATTTTGGATTATGTTCTTGCGAACATGCTTGGCTAATGTTCCTCAACCCAAAATTATAAATATTTATAAATATAGATTGAAATAAAATATTCAAAATAAACACCAATCAGGTTCTACATATTTGAAATAATTACATCAAAACCGAAACATAAACGTTGGGTTACGACGCATTTTTACCTTTCAATAACTATCAAAAATATTCGTGCGTCTAACCCAACCTACAATCTGTAGGGTGCTGTGACGGCTAAAATAACTTATATTTATTAATAAAATAATCATCATAATGCCGTCACGCACCAATTGATTGATAATGGTGCGTGACGGTAAATTCTTATGAACAAAAAAATAACCCACGCAGGTGGGTTTTGCTTGTGTAGCTGCAATTTAAAATGCCAGATTTGTAATTAATCCCAAATCCAAAATTGACTAACTCCCAACAGGTAACTGTTTCCTTTCAACAATTTCTTCCGTCACCAAAAGTTCTCTCAAAACTCTCGCTGCTGCTTTCTGCACGATTTGAGAAGCAATTTGTTGTCCCAAAGTTTGCACGTTGGGATTAACTACAAGCTTACTAATTTGCTCAATGGCTTTCGACAAATCAAAATTACCACCTTCTTGCAGAATTTTGATGATATTTTGAATATGCTCTAATGTTTCTTTTTCTTCACTAGATGCACCAGGAATTTCGGTAATTGTAGTCACACCAACTCTTTCTCTTAATAAATGAGTAAAGTTGTGCATAATGTTTCTACTTACTGCATCGATTCCTTTAAATAATTCATCTACTAACTTAGTACGAATAAAAGCACCACGTTCGGATGCTAAAAATTCTAATCCTTGATTCAATGCATCGCTAGAATCGTAATCTTGAGAATTCCGAGCATTTTTTAACAAGTTTTCTAAGCGATTCCAACGAAAACGACCATCTTTAAATAGTAAGTCTTTCAATGAAGCTCTTAATTGTGGGGATGGATCTGTTAATAATCTTTTGGAAACGTAGGGATATGCTTCGCTGAGAACTTTAAAGTTGGGATCGATATATATTGCCACACCTTCCAATGTTACCAATGAACGAATAATTAAAGCGTAATAAGGAGGTACGCGGAAGGGATATTCATACATTAATTCCGATAAATCATCGGTAATGGTTTTAATATTTAAATCCGCGACAGAAGCACCTTGAGCGTCGGCGAATACGTTCGCAAATGCTGGAATAATTGGGGTTAAATCAACATCTGGTGTTAAAAAGTCTAATTTAACGTAGTCGGAGGCTAAAGCGTCAAAATCACGGTTAACTACGTGAACAATTGCCTCAATTAAACCGTAACGTTGCGGTGGTTGAATTTCGCTCATCATCCCGAAGTCAAGATAAGCTAATTTTCCGTCGTAGGTAGCTAATAAATTACCGGGGTGCGGATCTGCGTGGAAAAATCCATGTTCTAATAATTGACGTAGGGAACACTGAACCCCTACTTCTACTAAATAACGAGCATCTATACCTAAATCGGCAATTTCTTTAACTTGAGTTAATTTAAGTCCGTTAATCCACTCCATCGTCAATACGCGACGATTGGTATATTCCCAGTAAATTTTCGGAACGTATACGTCTTTTAAATGACCGTAAAGCTGGAAGAAACGTTCGGCATTTTCGCCTTCGTTAACGTAATCCATCTCTTCAAAGATACGCTCGCCTAATTCATCGAGAATACCTACTAAGTCGCTGCGTACTTGCTTGATTGCTTTCTGTCCCCAAGCAGCCAATCGACGTAATATATATAAATCAATGGTTATACGCTCTCGTAAGTCGGGACGTTGAACCTTAACGGCGACCTCTTCACCAGTACTTTTTAACTTGCCTCGATAAACTTGCCCTAAAGAAGCTGCGGCGATTGGATCTGGTGTTAGGTCGGTATAAATTTCGTCCGGACGCGCTCCAATTTCTTCTTCAATGAACTGATAAGCAAGCTCATTGGGGAAAGGTGGTAACTTATCCTGTAGCTGAGTAAATTCTTCTAAATACACCGGAGGAACTAAATCCGGTCTTGTGGACAATGCCTGCCCGATTTTAATATACGCTGGTCCTAACCGCGTTAACAATTCTCGCAATTGAACTGCACGACGACGGTCAGTTTTTACCTTTTTACCTAGTTTGCCATCAAACCATACACCCAGAGCAAAACCGATGGCGGGAAACAAAACTGTAAATATCCGCCCCCAAACCTCAAAAGGTCTTTTTTTGTAATGCGCTGCGATTCCTGAAGGATCATAACGCAAACCTAAATGTTCGCTTGTTGTCTCTTCTAAGAGGCTAGTTTTTCGGCGCTCTATGGTTGTCGGAAGTTCAACTGTAGCAGTATCTACTTTATTATCTGCAAGCACTAGTTTTGTCTCTTGTGGTGTGGTGTTAGGAGGAACTGTCTTCATATTCATGAATTTATCGCACGGCAGTCCAAACGTTAAGTATTGTAACAATTGCTTTCATTAGTGTAACCCATCATGTGGATGGGATTTGTAAATTGGTAATGGGTAATTGGGCATTGGGCATTGGGCATGGGGCATGGGGGATTGGGCATGGGGGATTGGGCATGGGGCATCGGTAACTGTTAACTGCTCACTGTTCACTGTTCACTGTTAACTGTTCACTGTTAACTGTCTTCTTCCCTCTCTAACCCCTCTTCCGCCTTCTAAGCTCTAGCCTTTAACCTTTTTTAACATCCATACCTTTGACCTTTAACCTTTAACCTTTTAAACTAAGCTTGGTACACCTGTTCGTGAGTGATTCTTTTATCTTAAATTTGGTAGCTATTTGAGATTGTTTGGGTTCGATTTTGAGTATCTCAAACTATAGAAGTATTGCGCGTCTGCCTTAACGGAGAATTTAGCTGAATGTTGCTCTCCCTTTATATAGAAAATTTTGCTTTAATTGACAAATTAGAATTAGAATTCGGTGCTGGGTTAAATGTACTTACTGGTGAAACTGGTGCTGGTAAGTCGATTATTCTTGATGCTATTGATGCTGTATTGGGGGGCAAAGTCTCTAGTCGGGTAATTCGCACCGGCAGCAATCGAGCGCTGATAGAAGGTACTTTTGCTTCTAATTCTGCTTTGGCTGCTTGGTTGTCAGAGCAAGAAATTGATTTACTTGATGAAAATTCAGTAGTTATAAGTCGTGAGGTTACTGTAAGTACCAGTAGTGTCCGCAGTCGTTCGCGGGTAAATGGTGTTTTGGTCAACCGTCAGTTTATGAACGGTTTGCGGGAGCGTCTGGTGGAAATCACCGCTCAAGGCCAAAATGTATTGGTAGGACAGTCTACACAGGTTCGTAACTGGTTGGATTCTTATGGTGGTGATGCTTTAATTAAGCAGCGTTCTATTGTGGCTGCTGCTTTTAGTAATTATCATCAAGCACATTTATTATTAGAACGTCGTCGAACTTCGGAACGGGAACGTTTACAAAAGCTGGATTTATTAACTTACCAAGCCAAAGAATTAGGAGAGGCTAATCTTAACGAACCCAACGAATTAGAAAAGCTTTTACAAGAACAAGAGCGTCTGAATCATGTTGTTGAATTACAACAGATGAGTTACAAAGTTTACCAAGATTTATATCAAAGTGATGGCGGAGGTTCTACAGCTACAGACTTGCTGGGAAATACCGAATCTACTTTGATCGATATGGTAGAGTTCGATACTGAGGAATTACAGCCACTTTTAGAATTAATTAGGGACGCTCAATCCGCAGTGACGGAAGTAGCCAGACAAATGAATGCTTACGGAGATGGCTTAGAAGCAGATCCCCAAAGATTGGATGAAGTAGAAGAGCGAATTAGAGAATTAAAGCAAATTTGTCGTAAATATGGTCCTTCACTAGCTGAAGTTATCGAACATTACAATGGCATTCAGGAACAGTTGAACGAGCTTAACGATGGTGAAAAATCCATTGAAAGTTTAGAAAAACAAGAGCAAGAATCTTTGAATAAACTAACTTCTGAATGCAGCAAATTAACTAAATTGCGTAGCGCTACAGCTGCCTTATTAGAAGCGGAAATTATCAGGGAACTTAAGCCCCTAGCAATGGATAAAGTCCAATTTAAAGTCGAAATAGCACCGATTTCCCCCACTGCTAGCGGCAGCGATAAAATTAGTTTTCTGTTTAGCCCCAATCCAGGTGAACCGCTACAACCCTTATCAGAAACTGCCTCTGGTGGTGAAATGAGCCGTTTCTTACTAGCATTAAAAGCTACCTTCTCAGCTTCAGACAGTCCCGGAACAATGGTATTTGACGAAATTGATGTCGGTGTTTCTGGTAGAGTAGCACAAGCCATCGCCGAGAAATTACATCAATTAAGTTTGCAGCTTCAGGTATTGTGCGTTACTCACCAACCTTTAGTAGCAGCAATGGCTGACAAGCATTTTCATGTAAATAAGCAAGTTATCAATCAACTAAAAGGTAAAAAAGAAAACAATGGACATGGCGAAGAGCGTACCGTAGTTAGAATTAAACCTTTGGATAACTTAGATAAACGACGGGATGAACTAGCACAGTTAGCTGGTGGGAAATCAGCCAGCGATGCTGTGGCTTTTGCTGATTCGTTGTTAGCGAAAGCAGCGACTCATCGAGAGGGGAAAGGGAAAGGGAAGAAGAAGTAATGAGTTATGAGTTATGAGTTATGAGTTATGAGTAACAACTAACAACTAACAACTAACAACTAACAACTAACATTGAATTAAATTGCTGCATCAAAAATTTGTTGAGCGGTTAAATTTAGCTGAGGAAAGGTAGGGGAAATAATTTTGCTGTCACCCTGAAACTGATTAAAGCTATATTCACCATTAACAAGTTCGCATACAAAAATGGTAGGTTGCTTTGGATTGCCAATAAATTTTTTCCCTCCTAAAGCAGCATAATCTGCAATCCAATACTCTAAAATACCCATTTCCTCGTAGTCAGCTAACTTCTTGTAATAATCATCGCGCCAATTAGTACTTACCACCTCAACTATTAATGGGATTGATGCTGGTTGAGAAACTGTAGATTCTTTGTTCCAAAGTGGTTCGTTATCTAAATTATTGAGATTTAATAACAAAACATCGGGTGAATAAGCAGAATCTGCAAATTCGGGTTTAACAAACGCAGTTTTAGGTATGGTGTAAGGTAAATCAAGTCTGTCAAACTCTACAGTTAGTTTACGTGCTATGAATCCCACAACTTTTTCATGGTTTCCGGTTGGTGGTGGCATCTCGATAATTACTCCATCACGTAGTTCATAACGTATCCCCGTATTGGGATACCAATTAATGAATTCTCTAAAAGTTAATAGTTTGGGTACTGCTTGTGCCATAATTTATTACTTACTCTTACTAAATTGTATTGAGTTCGTAATTATAGATTTTATTTTATCTTGTTTGATAAACTACTACATATTAATATATGTGACTAACCATTTTTTTATTGAATATTCTTTACAGGTAATTATTTTAATACAGGTAATAGTAGATAAACTTTATCTCTTATAGAGATTTTTGTATTGCAATTTAATTTGTATAACGATAGTCAGGAAGATGTATATTCATCCTCTTAGTGCAGATAGAATTGATATTCCTAATCCACCTCTACCTAATACGATTGTAAATGCTTTCAAAAAAGCAGGAGATCCATTAAAAACTTTTACTCCAGTTGAATCAAGAAAATGATAAATCTATATCAACTATCTACGGAAGTGTTACTAGTGGAAACCTATGGAGTTTTTTAAAACTAGAAGAAACTACCGTCACGATTGATTTGACAGAATATTTGATTCCACCCGTAGAAAAATTATTAGGAATTTTGGTTTGGATGGTAAGGAATGGATAAATGAATGTAAATTAAAATGATTTATATATAAATTTTGAAACTAGCGAAAAAACTCTGCGTCTCTCTGCGTTTACCTCCGCGCCCCTCTGCGTTCAAATATATATAATCCCAATGCTAACGGATTTGATATTACAGGAATATTCTACAAAATTAAATCCTCATTAAATACACAAAACCAATCGCATACCAATATCAATATCACCAAAAACGCGATTACCATAATAACGAAAACTACTACGACAATTACCTGGTACAGCATACCAAGAGCCGCCGCGAAGTATCCGAGAAGGATTAAGATTATTCAACCAAGCACCACCATTATTAGGCGCACCTTGATAATTCCAGTGACAACTATCTTGACACCATTCCCATACATTTCCATGCATATCATATAAACCGAAAGCGTTGGGAGGAAATATTCCTACTTCTGTTGTTTCTTTTCTAAAATTTTTTTTAGGTGTGGAATTATAAGTGTAATTTCCATCATAATTAGCTAAATCGGTAGTAATATTTTCCCCAAAATAAAAAGGTGTAATTGTACCAGCACGACAAGCATATTCCCACTCAGCTTCGGTTGGTAATCTATAATTACGTCCGGTTTTTTGACTTAGTTTTTTACAGAATTTCACAGCATCATCCCAGGATACACAATCAACAGGTCGATTTTCACCTTTGAATTGAGCGGAGTTTTTTCCTGTAATTGCTTTATATTGTGCTTGGGTAATTGTATATCGACTCATGAAGAAACTGGGTACTATAACTTGATGTTGAGGACTTTCATTGCTTCTCCTTTTATCTTCACTATCTGGAGAACCCATAATAAATGTTCCTCCCGGTATTTCTACCATTTCTAAGGTAATACCATCACCTAATTTTTCAATTAAATATTTTGCTTTGCAGTTTTTTTTATCGATTATTTTTCCTTTTTTATTAACTGTTACCGTTGTAAATTCAAATGTCCTTAGTATGGGTTTTTCGAGTAAAGCAACTGTAGTTAATTTAGAAATATTTTCTGTTTTATTTACTAGTTGATTTATTTGGGAATTAGAGGTTTTGATAGCTGTTGCTTTACTGAGAGAAAATATTTTTTTGAGGATTGTTTGAATAATGGGTTTACCGGTGGAATTTTGTGATAATTGAATTGCTTTTAAAGCTTCTGTTGCATTTTGGTAACGCTGACTAACCAGAGGATGCACCATTTTTGTTAATACTTCTGCAAAATCATCACAAATATTAACCTTATCAAGCCAAATTACTTCTCCATCTCGATTAAAATCTAATTGATCTGGTCTTATTCCTGTCAGTGCTTGTATACCAACCATCCCCAAAGCATAGATATCGCTAGCTAATTTAGGTTTACCATTACATTGCTCAAATGGTATAAATCCTGGTGTACCAACTACTGCTGTAATATTAGGTTGTGCGATATTTCCGCATACTACTTGTTTAACCGCACCGAAATCAATCAAAACAATTTTCCCGTCAACCTGACGACGCATGATATTTTTGGGATTGATGTCCCGATGAATAATATTTTGTTGGTGAACGACTTCTAATACTTCTAAAATTTCTTGTAAAAGCTGAATAACTTCATCTTCATAAATATTTTTTCCCAGAGGGATTGTTTCCGTTAAATCTATTCCATCAATAAATTCTTGAACTAAATAAAATTGATTCCTTTCCTGAAAATATTCTAATAAATTCGGAATTTGTGGGTGGATATTACCCAATTTATAAAGAGTTGCAGCTTCTTTACGAAAAGCTTGTTTTACCCACTTTAATTCCTCATTTTTGAGATTTTGAGTTTTCAGACGTTTGACAACACATAATGGTTTTATATCTACAGGAATACCCAAATCTTCAGCAAGATAGGTTTCACCAAACCCCCCAGTTCCTATTTTTTTGATAATTTTGTATCGGTTGCGGAGTGTTTGAGGGATATTCATAGATTTACTCAAGTTTTTTTCCTCTGAGTATAATTTATAAATCGGACAATGGGCATGGAAAAGCAGCATTAAATATCATACCGGAATCTCAATTATAAACTCCGTACCCTCACCAAGAACGGAATTACAGCTTAATTTACCACCATGTTTTTCTTCAATAATTTGCTTAGCGATCGCCAATCCTAATCCGGTACCCTTACCGACTCCTTTAGTTGTCAATAAATGCTTAAATATTTTAGTTTTAGTTTCTTCGCTCATCCCCTATCGCAAGTTTCTAATAATTGCTTAACTTGCTTATCTCGACCATATAATTTATCTGGAATAATAAATCTTTCACAAATATCTCGTTGTGCAACTTGAAACCGAGATACTGTTCTTGTTTCTTTAATTTGAGATAAACAAGTTTCTAAATCGTGCTTCAATTCCAAACCACTTTGATACCTATCATCAGCATTTTTTGCCATTAATTTCATGACAATATCTGATATGACTTGAGGTATTTCTTCTCCCCTCTCGTTACCAACAGAAGGTTTAGAATGATAAATTTGTCCCCTCTCCTTTAAAAGGAGAGGGTAAGGGTGAGGTAATTTTGGAGCTTCTTTAGCAATATGACAATGCACCAATTCCATTGCAATCCAAGTTTCAGTATAAAATATTAATATTTCTTAAACTAACTTAAAAATGACATCGACTCTCGACAAAAACTCTATCGAAACCAATAAATTAACCCCTGGGGGGACAAATCCCGATAGATTTGATGTATTGGAAGCTTGGTATCCCGTTCATTATATTGATGACTTAGATAAATCCAAACTCACCCGTTTTACCATACTCAATAAAGATATTGTGATTTGGTGGGATAAACAAACTTCTTCTTGGCGAGTATTTGCAGATAAATGTCCCCATCGTCTCGTACCATTATCAGAAGGAAGAATTGCCGAAGATGGACTTTTAGAATGTCCCTATCATGGATGGGCTTTTGATGGTGATGGTGATTGTAAGCGGATTCCCCAACAACCAGAAGCAATAAAAGCAGAAACTTCTCAAAGAGCTTGCGCTATATCTTTACCAACATCTGTTAAACAAGGATTATTATTTGTCTTCCCCGGAAAACCGGAAAATGCCGAAAAAATCGAAGTTCCAATTATTGAAGCTATCGAAGAAACACCAGATGAATGGGTTGTTTTAAAAACTTTTCGGGATTTACCTTACGATGCTTTAACTCTTTTAGAAAACGTCATCGATTCCAGTCATGTTCCCTTTACCCATCACGCTACCGTCGGTAATAGAGATAGCGTTTCACCCGTGGAATTAGAATTAGTTGAATCGGGAAAAAATGGTTTTAATGGAATTTGGCAAGATGGACCAAGAAAAGGTACTTTAGGAAAACAATATACAACATTTATTGCACCGGGATTTGTATGTCACGATTTAACAGCAAAGCAATTAGGTAGAACATTGACAGTGGTTTATGCTACTCCCATTCGTAAAGGAGAATGTCGTTTATTTGCGCGTTTCCCCTTCAAATTCTCTTCAAAACTACCAGCTTTCTTTATTAAACTAACCCCGCGCTGGTATTCTCACATCGGAAATAATCGCATTTTAGAAGATGACCAAATTTTCTTACATTTTCAAGAACGTTATTTAGAAGAATCTGGGGGAAGTCCAAATTTTAATAAAGCATTTTACTTACCCACGAAAGCAGACACCTACGTATCCGAATTAAGAAAATGGGTAAATCAATATAATGCAAATCCATTCCCTGGTGAAAGTTTACCACCAAGATTATCCACAGAAGAACTATTAGATAGATATAATTCCCATACCAAACATTGTGCAAGTTGTAGCAAAGCACTAGCGATAATTCAGAAATTGAGGATTGCGATCGCGGTTTTGGCGGCAGTAACTTGGGCAATGATACCCTTAACATCTTTATTGCCAACTAATTCAGTAATTTTACCCTTATCATTCTCTGCGGTATTTCTTTTATTTGGCGGTGCATGGTTTGGTTTGGGGAGATTAGAAAAGCAGTTTTACAAAGGTAAGGAAATACCTCCGCGTAATTTATAAAAACTCAAAGTTTTGAGAAACCCGGTTTTTTGAAAAAACCGGGTTTCTTGATTCTTATAAATAAATCAAGAATGATATAACTCATGTATCAAATTATATAGTAATTATTTCCTCTATTCTCGATTCCCTTTTCACTATTGAAACATTTCCCTGTCATCTAAATTCTAATTAAATAACACCATAAAAAAATCTCTACAATGCCTCAAATATCCCGCAGAAAATTATTAAAACAAGGTGCAACTGCTATAGTCAGTCTTTCTTCCATCAGCTTACTTAATTTACTCGCCAATTCTCAATCCTCAGCAGAAACAGCAATCAGCAATCTGGAAAAGCAAATCCCTAATTTAATCACAAGTAACCGAATTCCCGGAATTTCCATAGCAATGATTAGGGATGGGAAATTATTTTGGAATAAAAGCTTTGGAATTAAACACAAATATAATCAAAATCCCGTCACGAATGAAACTATCTTTGCTGCTGCATCCTTAACTAAACCATTATTTGGTTATGCTGTTTTAAAAATGGCTGAAAGAGGAGAAATTGATTTAGACGCACCTTTAACAAAATACACCGATAAACCTTTAATTGATGATTCAAGAATCAAGTTAGTAACTGCTCGTAATGTATTATCTCACACTACTGGTTTTCCTAATTGGAGCGGTAGCAAACCAGTGTGGTTTAAAAATAATCCAGGGACAAAGTTTGGTTATTCTGGAGAAGGTTTTTTATATTTACAAAACGTAGTTGAAAAAATTACCCAACAACCTTTAGAAGAGTATTTACAACAGCAAATATTGAAACCTTGGAGAATGAATAGTAGCAGCTTAATTTGGCAACCAGAATATGCCAATATTGCTAGTTACGGGCATAATCGCCAAGGTAAACCCAAAGCCATGAGTAAGCCAAAAGCTGCGAGCTCACCGGGAAGTTTACGAACTACTGCTCAAGAATACGCTCAATTTCTCATCGCAATGATGCAACCCGGAACAATTAATAGTAATTACTTAACAGAATCAAGCTTACAAAAAATGCTAACTCCGCAAATAAAACTCAGCTATTCCCTCGATTGGGGTTTAGGTTGGGGATTAGAAAGAACTAATAAAGGTAACTTCTTTTGGCATTGGGGAGATTTAGTTACCTTTAAAAGTTTTATAGCAGCTTCCAAAGATTTAAAAACGGGAATAGTAATTTTAACAAACAGTCAAAACGGTTTAAAAATCTGTGAAAGAATTGTTAATCAAGCAATCGGTGGAAAACATCCTGCATTTAAATACTGGATGATTGATTATTAATCATATTTAATTACATTTTATCCAAAACAAATAACTAATGTAGAGACGCGATATATCGCGTCTCTACAAACTAATTATTTAATCTTGGCTAACATTAAATTAGACTGATTGACGTTAAATTTATAGCCAATACCAAAATCTAGGGGTTGTATATCTTGATTCCTTGCATAAACCCTTCTCAAATCTGATTGATAGCGATTGCTAAATAAACCAATGGGACGAGTATAATTACCGTAGAATTTTAAATCCCATTTGGCATTATCAAAGGATTTCAAAGGCATTCCAGAATCATCCTGCAATAAATGACTGCTAGTAGCCAAAATAGTATCTCTTATACCAGAAAAACTATTGTTGTACATCAAGTAAGAAGCAGCTTTTAAATAAGTTACCGGATTATCAAGCTGACTAACAAACTGTGTCAATTCTGGGTGTTTGATTAAACCAGAGTTGGATAAATCTGTAGAGAAATAATACAGAGTACGGGGTTCCGATTCTCCTTGAGGAACAAAAGCGATTTTGACTCCGGGAACCATTCCTTTTTCAAATTGCTTGATTTTAGCATTTTTATCCAAGCCAATATATTGTAGATTCAGGATACGATTATTAGTCCGTGCCATAAAAACGTACAAAATTGGCAATACTCCTTGTTTTCGCAAATCAACTCTCATATCATTAGTACGAAAAAAGCTGAATTTGAGAATTTCTGATAAAGAACTTCTGGCTTGACTCAATGCAGTATTACTTTCGTTAGCAGAAATTTTCGCAAAGTCTGGAACTTTACCAACCGGCTCTAAACCAACTAAAATCAATTCTTTAGCTTTTGGAAATAAAGAGAAAGAATAGAGAAAATCTGGACCACTGAAAGGATAGAAAACGGTTCGTGATTTAGCATTAATTGCTTGTAACTCTTTATCTCTCCATTTTCTTACTTTTGTCAATTGCCTCTTTTCTAATTGAGACCAGGCATTTTTATAGTAATTTTGATGAGAATTCCAACCTCTAACTTGTTGTACTTTAGCTAAAGGACTTTGACTGCCAACCTCCATACCTGCGAGCAATTTTGCTGTATCCGTTAACTTCGCGGATTTTGCTTTATCAAACTTAGCTAAAGGGTCTACAGGTTTAGTAAGTTCGACTTTTTTAATGGCGTTATTTGTGATTGAATTACCATTAATTGTTTCGCCGGGATTACAACCTTGTAGTAATAATAATAATGCACCAATACCAGTACTTAATAAAGCGGACAATAATTGATTTTTTTTCATGATTTTAGGCAAAATACGTCAAATTTATTTATCAGTCTGATTGCTATCAAAACCTTGCAGTTAATAATTATTCTTCATTAAACCGGGTTTGGTTTTGGTCGCTTTGATATGCAGATACATAATTAGTTTCTTCCTTAACTGAAGACCAGCCCATATTGTTTTTTGATGCGATAAAATAAACAATTAAACCAATCAATAACGTTGCCATTCCCGTTAAAGATTCCTTGGGTTTATCAATTAAAATAAATACCAACATCCATGCACTAATTGCTAGAAAGATAAGCGGTGTTATTGGATAACCCCAAGTCTGATAAGGTCGAGATGCTTCGGGATATCTAAATCGGTAAACAAAAACCCCTAAAACTGTAATAAATGAAGATAAAGTTAGAGTAAATCCCAGATAAGTAATAACTGCTTGAAAACTAGATGTAAGTATCAAAATAGTAACTATAAATAGCTGTAGCAAAATTGCTAAATATGGAATTCCACTAGAATTTCTCCTAGCAAGCAGTTTAAATAAAGGGATATCTTCGCCAATTGCTTGAGTCACTCTGGGACCAGCTAAAACCATTGAGCTAATAGAACTTACTAGTCCTAATGAGATAAGAATGCCCATTATTCTAGCCCCGACAGAACCAAAAATTTGGTTGGCGGCGATATATCCAATTTCCAATTCTCCCACCAATTTGTTCATTGGTGTTGTATACAAAAAAATAAAGTTTAATAGTAGATATAAACCCATTACAATCAAAGTTCCGAATATTAAAGAACGAGGTAGATTTTTTTCTGCTTCTTCTACCTCACTAGCTAAATAAACGGCTGCATTCCATCCTGAATAAGAATAAGTTACATAAACTAACGAAATCGCAAAAGGAGAACTAAAAACTAATTTGACATCTCCCATTGAAGGTAAAAAACCTAATTGTTGAGGCTCAGCTAAACTCAAACCGCAGACAATTAAAACTACAATTAATAGAACTTTCAAAATCGTAAATATCTGTTGAAAGTAACTACCAAACGTTTTACTTCTACTATGAATCAAAGAAACACCGATAACTACACCTAAAGCAATGGCTGTTGAAGAAATTATCGGAAACACACCTTTGAAATATGCTCCTAAAGCCATTGCTGCTGCTGCGATTGGTGCAGCAAAACCTACTGTCACCGATACCCATCCCGACAAAAAACCTACTACCGGATGATATATACGAGATAAATAATAATATTCGCCACCCGAATGAGGCATCGCTGCACCTAATTCGCCATAGCTTAAAGCACCGCATAAAGCGAAAACTCCACCTACCAACCATAAAAATAGCAGGGTGAAACCAGATTTTATATCCACCACTTGAAAACCCAAGCTAGTGAATACACCTGTGCCTATCATATTGGCTACTACAATACAGGTTGCAGTAAACAAGCCGATCGCTTTTGATTGAGGTTGCTGACTGGAAGACATTATTTTTTTCAGCAATATTACTGAGTTAACTGTGTTTGAAACAACTCAAGTTCTAGCTTAAGAAATTATCCGATAGCATCCTAGGAAATGCCGAATTTTCTCTAAACTTCTATAAAGTAGATTCATATTTTTAAATATTTTTTTGATTCCCTAAGAGTTAACACTCTGACATAAAGTATAAAAAAAAACTTTTATACCTTGAGCTACACCCTAAGACTTCTATATAAAGTCAATATCTAGCAGAAAAAAGAGTATTGCATATCACTCAGTAATAACCGATAGTTTATTAAATTAACCTTGTAATTATTTTCATTACGCAATTTTTATTGATTTTGATGTAGTTCAACAGAACTATATTTGACAAACAAAAGTCACGAGATGGAACCTAAAAAAATGGGGCAGGCTTCCCCTTTCCCCCTTCCCTCTCTCATTCATTCGGCGATCATCAAGCCGGGATATGAATAATTGGCTTTATTATTCTTTTTCTGAAACTTTTTGACTAACCGCCATTATTGCAAATTAATATGTGATGCCTGTTAACTTTCAAAAAAAACTGGGAATAATATCAGCATAGTCATGGAGGAATTGCAACCTACGATTAAATACACAATTTGATGAAAATTATGTAGAAAACAGTTTTTGATGAATGAATTTAGAACTAATTCTTTCTTCTACAATACTTTTATTGTAAAACTTTCAAAATAAGTTAAGTAGCTGTTCGCTTATTAATTATAAGTAAAATTACGCTGCTTTAATATCTATTGAATGAATGAGCTTTTTTCGCATTTAACTATCATCTAAATTAGCTAAAAATTGCATTTTAATTCTGATGATGTATTTAAATAGCTGTAATAAGGCATATAAAGCTGATATTGCGAATCTTGTTTCTACTGTTTACTTGTCTACGTATCTTTGTCAGTGACGTTTTATTTGATGAAAGATTAAACTGTGGATAATGCTCTTTTAAAATCAAGTAAAAAAGCAAGAATATTAAAATCTTTTTTCTTTATTGATTGAAGATAAAAGAAACAGCGATGTTATGCAAAAATGCATATCTTTATTTCTTTGTATTAAGTCGGTTTTAGCTTAAAGCAAGGTTGACTTAAACCTATCAGCAGAGTTATCGCTTTAGCGAATCAAATAATAAAACAAATCTTATATCAAAAGGCAGCTATGTCAGTCTACCAAGGTAGTCGCAATGGAACCACCGATTTAATGATTGGTCAAAACACCCAGGGAAAACGCGACTTTATTCAAGATTCTACTCCTTTAGACGCTTTGGGTCAGCAACAGGAAGGAACTATATCGACTTTCCTTGCTCCTTTGACTCAAGATACTTTTAAACAAGTAGTTAAAGATGTAGAACATAAATTGCAGATTGTTAATCAAACCTTGTCTATGCTGGACTCCAAAGGGTTTGAAGCAATTTTGCAAGAAATGTTACAGTCTATCACTCTAAAAACTGGTGAGTTATTAGGTGCTGATAGAACAACAATATTTCTCTTGGATGAAGAAAAACAAGAACTATATACAATTGTTGCTGAAGGTGAAGGAAAGCGTTCTTTAGAAATTCGTATACCGGCAAATAAAGGTATTGCTGGCGAAGTTGCTACTGATAAAAAAGTAGTAAATATTCCCTACGATTTCTATAGCGACAGTCGTTCTTCTTTTGCCCGAGAGCATGAAAAAAGAACTGACTATCGTACTTATACCATGTTGGCTTTACCTTTACTTAACGAACAAGGTAAATTAGTTGCGGTAGTCCAACTTTTAAATAAACTAAAACCAGATAGCAGTAGTGAAATTCCTTTAAAGGAACGTATCGATCTTGATGGTTTTACCGATGCTGACGAGCAATTATTTCAAGAATTTGCACCTTCTATCAGACTAATTTTAGAATCATCGCATTCTTTTTACATCGCAACTCAAAAACAAAGAGCTGCTGAAGCGTTGATGAAAGCAATTAAGTCACTTTCCCAAAGCAGTCTTGATTTAGAAGAGACGCTTAAACGGGTGATGGATGAAGCCAAACAACTTATGAACGCAGATCGTTCTACTTTGTGGTTAATCGATCGCGATCGCCAAGAATTATGGACGAAAATTACTCTTGATGATGGTTCGACTAAAGAGTTACGAGTACCGATGGGTAAAGGTTTTGTCGGTCAAGTTGCATCTACGGGTAAAATACTAAATATTCCCTTTGATTTGTACGATAATCCCGATTCTGATACGGCTAAACAAATAGATCGGCAAAACGCTTACCGTACCTGTAGTTTGCTTTGTATGCCAGTATTTAATGGCGACAAAGAATTAATCGGCGTAACTCAACTAGTAAATAAGAAAAGTAAAAAACAATCTGCTCCCTATAACCCCGAAGATTGGCCAAAAGCCCCCGAATGCTTCCAAGCAAGTTTCGATAGAAATGACGAAGAGTTTATGGAAGCTTTTAATATACAAGCAGGGGTAGCACTGCAAAACGCTCAATTATTCGCTACCATCAAGCAACAAGAACAAATGCAGCGCGATATTCTTCGCAGCCTTTCCAATGGTGTAATTTCTACTGATAATAAAGGTCACATCCTTGCCGCGAATGAAAGCGCCTTGCGTTTGTTGGGATTAGAACAAGAAGAGCGTTTAGAAGGCAAATTAATTAACGACATTATTAATATTAAAGAAAACGACTTTGATAAATGGTGCCAAGATGCTTTAAATGCCGATGATACATTACGCGAACAATATTATCCGGATCGCACTCTTATCGGCTATCAATCTTTAGAAAACAGCATTAACTTATCGATAAACACCATTGCAGACGCAAGCGACAACTCACAAGTTCGGGGTGCGCTGGTTGTCATGGACGATATCAGCGATGAAAAGCGGCTCAAGAGTACTATGTATCGCTATATGACTCAAGAGCTAGCTGAAGAATTACTTAAACTAGACGATGCAAAACTAGGCGGTGACAGAAAAGAAGTTTCGATTCTATTTTCCGATATTCGCGGCTACACCACTCTTACCGAAAACCTAGAAGCCGAAGAAGTCGTAGGTATGCTCAATGAATACTTCGAGTCAATGGTGGAAGCAGTTTTTAAACATAAAGGCACCTTAGATAAATACATTGGCGATGCCATCATGGCTGTATATGGTTCTCCATTGCCTTTACAAAACCATGCTTGGATGGCAGTACAAACTGCCTTAGAAATGCGTCGGCGTTTGGAAGATTTTAATATTCGTCGTTATGCAGATAATAAACCAGACATCAAAATTGGTATAGGTATTAACTCAGATGTTGTAATCAGTGGAAACATTGGTTCTAGCAAACGTATGGAATTCACCGCAATCGGCGATGGTGTAAACCTTGGCTCTCGTTTAGAAAGCGTCAGCAAACAGTACGGCTGCGACATTATTCTCAGTGAAAATACTTACCAACCCTGCAAACACCTGGTATGGGCAAGGGAATTAGACTACATTAGAGTCAAAGGTCGTAACGAGCCAGTATCAATATACGAATTAATTGGTTTGCGTAACGATAATATCAGCGGCGACAGGCTAACCGCAGTTGAATATTATCATAAAGGACGCGAATACTATATTAATCGTCAATTCAACTCAGCTAAACAGCAATTCGCTAAAGTTTTGGAAATCCAGGAAAATGACAAAGCTGCCATATCCCATCTCAAGCGCTGTCACTATTGGCTAGAGAATTCTCCATCCGACACTAAATGGGACGATGGAGTTTGGACATTCAAGGAAAAATAAACGTTAGTTGTTAGTTGTTAGTTGTTAGTTGTTAGTTGAAATTTAAGATATTAGAATTGCCCTACTTGGATTGGATAAAGTGGGGCTTTATTATAAATACTTTTGTTCTATTAGAAGACTACTTATTCGGGAGAGGGCAAAGAAAAAAGTAATTAATATACTCAAATAATTTATAGTAAATTTTATTACAATTCTACACAAAAAGAATTTATAAGCATTAAGGGCACCCAGATTGTGTAATAATAACCAAGCCTTTCGCTTTCCTTAAAGGAACCATTATTACCGTGCAGTCAACCGATAACATGAATGAACTGGTTGAAGCCTTACAACAGCCAGCAGATTTAACCTTCGAGCTACCCGACCCCGAAGATGAAGCAATTCCTGAAACAGATTTTCTCGAACAGTTAGATGTAGCTTGGCAGGTATGCGACAAATTTGATTTACAAACTGATATCTGGCGAGGAAGAATTTTACGGGTAGTTCGCGATCGCGAAAAAAAAGGAGGAGATGGACGCGGTACTGGCTTTCTAAAATGGCTCAAGGAACGAGAAATTAGTAAGAGTAATGCTTATGCTTTGATTGAGTTAGCAAACAGCGCCGATACCCTTTTAGAAGAAGGCAAACTAGAGCCAAGTTCGATTAATAACTTTAGTAAACGGGCATTTGTCGAAACTGCTAAAGCTTCACCAGAAGTACAGGTGATGGTAAGTGAAGCTGCCCAAAATGGCGATCGCATCACTAAGAGAGAAGTCAAGCAGCTTTCTGAAGAATGGACGGCAATGTCCTCAGATTTATTACCACAAGCAGTAAAGCAGAAAGTAGCAGATAACACTCTTCCTCCTCGTTATCTCGCACCACTGGTAAAAGAAATGGAAAAATTACCAGAACCCCATCAAGCAGTAATTCAAGATGAAATCACCACCAACCCAGATGTCGAAACTCTTAAAAATGCCACTTCCGAAGCGCGTTACCTAGCAAAATATCTGAAAGCAGCCGTGCAGGTGCAAGCTCTTGCCAATGAAGAAGTTGATATCGAAACAGCTTTAGAAGAAGCCCAAAGAGTAGGATGCATGAATATCGCCGCCGATTTAGTCAACCAGGCATCTGCAATTGAGCAAACCATAGCCAAACTATACATGACTTGGAAACGTATCGCGAATTTATCAGATCGACTTTACGTAGATACAGGTGCTTCCACGCCAAATTTAAGATCGCTACTTGATTGTTTAGAACCTCTCGGTGGAGAAATAATGGAATTACAAATTAGTGGTACCACCGAACGCACAGTCCGCTTACAAATTAACGAGGAGTAAATAGGTAATAAGTAATAAGTAATAAGTAATAAGTAATAAGTAATAGGTAATAGTTAATTGGAAAAACGAAATCAGAATGCTTTGATGAAGAGAAGCCGGGTTTGTTTGAGTGAAATTGAGCTTGGGGTGCAAGATATCAAATGAATGAACTTTGTTATTGTACAAAAATTGACAGTTCAAAAGGAAAAATCACTATTCCCCATTCCCCATTCCCCATTCCCTGCTTAAAGCTCGCTGTCAACTATAAATATTGCTCCCCGCATTTGCAAATCAAGCTTAACAGACCTAGAAATTCCTTTATTGTATCCAAATAAAGCATTCTCTACGTTTGCACCATTAAGGTCAGTATGGCTTAAGTTAGCACCAACTAAATAAGCATTACTTAAGTTCGCTGTAGCTAGAAATGCATTGCTAAAATTTGTATAGCTGAAATTAGAATTTATCAAATGAGCGTACCTTAGATCGGCACCAGATAAATTTACACAACTGAGATTGGCATTACTTACATCAGCGCCGCGCAAATCAGCAGTTTTCATTACAGCATCGCGGAAATCAGCACCACACAACTCAGCTTCACTCAAGCTTGAAATACTCAAGTTAGCATTTCGTAAATCAGCACCTACTAGTTGAACTCTGTCAAGCAAGGCTTGACTCAAATTAGTACCATTTAGTTTGGCTCCTGCCAGATAAGCATATTGCAAATGAACTCGACTCAAGTCAGCACCACTAAGGTTAGCGCGAGTTAAATTTACACCAATTAATCTGCTACCAGGAAAATCTCTCTCTCCTGCCGCATAACGTTGAAGTAGTTCGTTTGAACTTGATGCCATTAATACAGCAGGTAGGTTTTTCTCATCCACTTTATTCATTGTTAAATAGATGCTTGAATTTACTTTAAAGCTTAATCTAAAACCCTTTACCTACAACTCATTATTGATGACACTTTATCTTATTGCCTAAAAATCATTGCCTTAAGATGCAGTTGCCCTTACACCGGGTTATTACGGATGTATGACAGTTAATGTAGTGGCACCCCTAAACTTTAATCTTGCTAATGTATAACCTGGCAATGCCGAAGTTATAATTTGAAAAGAAGTTACTGTTAGTGCTACTAAGGTAGAGTTAGCAAACTTAGCGTAAAAATTTACCTCGCTCCCATGCATCCCGGTAATTAGATAAAGACCAGCCATTTTGCGGTAACACGCTTTGAGTTGTTTCTCTGTGGGAGAATGATGTTAGGAAAACCACAAGCAGCGGCAATAGGATAATAGCCGCCAATAGTATTAGCACTCCTAGAGTCACAATTCCTCTGTAAAAAAAATTGGCAGTCGGGCAGCCTTGAGATTTTTTTTTCTTCTAAAAAAAAATCTCAAGAAAAGCCTAGGTTTGAAAACAAAGGCTTTTTAAAAAGCCCCTAAAATGTTGTATTGAAATTGGGCAGGCTTTAAAACAAGTTAACACGCTCGGGTATCCGGCATTATCAGAATAATTAAGCCTGCCCATTTTTTAGGAGTACGCCGATAAAAAAAGTTACTGTATTTTTGCGTCGGCTTGGCTTGTGAACATAAATAAAGCTTTATCCAAGCATTAGTTTTTCTGTTACTAGAGCAATCGCCCCCAGCAACAGCTAATCTATAACATAGTGGCTTGTTAAGTAAAATTAAACCACGTAAATTCTGTTGATGATGAAGGATGATCCATGAAGTACAAAACTTAAAGTAGCCGATATCAGGGATTGAGATGAAAGTAATTTATACCTTGGACTTCAGACCATTAATAGGTTTGGTTGCTGTGGTAGATATTACATTCTTCTAAATTCATCGATACAGTTCGACTTCATTTGTGTTTCATCACAACGAATGTATTACATACTTTCATATCTGGAGGGAATCCAAGATGCAGGAGCTTATAGCCCCATCTGAACTTGATTATCGCAGCGAAACATATAAAAGTGCTTTCAGCCGTATTAATGCAATTGTGGTTGAAGGAGAGCAAGAAGCATACGAAAATTATTTATCACTGGGGCAATTGCTACCAGATAAGAAAGATGATTTAGTTCGTCTCTCTAAAATGGAGATGCGTCACAAGAAAGGTTTTCAAGCTTGCGCTAAAAATCTTGAGGTAACGGCGGATATGGAATTTGCTAAGGAGTTTTTTGCTCAACTGCATCAAAACTTCCAGGAAGCTGCCGCAGAAGGTAAAGTCGTTACCTGCTTGTTAATTCAGTCTTTGATTATCGAATGTTTTGCGATCGCTGCTTATCACATTTTTATTCCTGTAGCGGATGATTTTTCTCGCAAAATTACTGAAGGTGTTGTTAAAGACGAATATACTCACCTCAACTTTGGGGAAGTTTGGCTAAATGAACATTTTGAAGAATCTAAAGCTGAATTAGAGGAAGCAAACGCTCAAAACCTTCCTATCGTCTGGAAGATGCTCAATGAAGTAGAAAAAGACGCTGAAGTAATGGCAATGCCTAAAGATGCTTTAGTAGAAGACTTTATGATTCAATACGGAGAAGCTTTAAGTAATATTGGCTTTACGACTCGCGATATCATGCGTCTTTCTGCATACGGTCTTAGAGCTGCTTAAATTGTAGTAGTCTTTATTACCAAATGGCTAATTCCATTAATTAGCTATTGGAATGCTCCTCAAATCCGTTTACGGTTTTCAGAGGAGCAATTCTCGTGGTGTCTAGTTATATTCCACGCCTTCAATCCTTTAACACAGCATAAGCCGAAATTAATAGTTCATGTTTGGTCTAATTGGACATCTTACAAGTTTAGAACACGCTCAAAGAGTAGCTTTAGAATTAGGTTACCCAGAATATGCCGACCAAGGGTTAGATTTCTGGTGTAGTGCCCCGCCTCAAATAGTCGATAATATTACGGTGACAAGTGTAACCGGACAACAAATCGAGGGGCGGTATGTTGAATCTTGCTTTTTACCAGAAATGTTGGCAAACCGCCGCATGAAAGCTGCTACTCGTAAAATCCTGAATGCCATGGCTCATGCTCAAAAGAATGGTATAAATATTACAGCTTTGGGCGGTTTTTCCTCGATCATCTTTGAGAATTTTAAGTTAGAGCAATTCCCTCAAATCCGCAACATAAAATTGGAGTTTGAACGGTTTACTACAGGAAATACTCATACTGCTTACATTATTTGTCGGCAAGTAGAGCAAGCCTCAAAGAAACTTGGCATAGAACTCGATAAAGCAACAGTTGCGGTATGTGGTGCTACAGGAGATATTGGTAGCGCCGTTTGTCGTTGGTTGGATGCAAAAACAAATGTCAAGGATTTGCTATTAATTGCCCGCAATGCCGAGCGCCTTTCATCCTTGCAATCTGACCTAGGGCGTGGAAGAATAATGGGTTTAGAGGAAGCCTTACCTGCTTCAGATATTATTGTTTGGGTTGCCAGTATGCCGAAAGGTATGGAAATTGACTCGACGGTGTTGAAGAAACCTTGCTTGCTAATTGATGGTGGCTATCCTAAAAATTTAGGAACCAAAGTTCAGCATCCTGAGATACACGTACTCAACGGCGGCATTGTAGAACATTCTCTTGATATTGATTGGAAAATCATGAATATTGTCAATATGGATGTTCCTGCACGTCAACTTTTTGCTTGTTTTGCCGAATCAATGCTGCTTGAATTTGAAAAGTTGTACACTAACTTTTCTTGGGGACGCAATCAGATTACCGTAGAGAAAATGGAGCAAATTGGTAAAGTTTCCGTTAAACACGGATTTCGCCCGCTGCTGGTGTGACCTACAATTTCCGTAAAAAAATGGGGCGGGCTTTTTAACAAGCCCTTGGGTTATAGCCAAGGGACTCGTCCGTTCTGGGTCGAAGACCCAGAACGGGAAGCCCGCCCCATTTTTTAAGGTTCCATCTCGTGACAGTTAACAGTTAACCCTCGGGGCTTAGCGCAAAATAATCCTTAGTCAAGACAAGCGGGATTATTACTCGCTCAACAAAACAAGGGATATTTTGAAGACTGAAGTTCTTTAGCAGTTAACAGTTAACGGTTACGGTAGTTATGAGTTAAGGAAGATCCAAAAAATAAATTGTCCCACCGTTTTACAAACATCCCGGACAAAACCTAGACGTGTGGCGGTGTCGCCTGAAAGGCGACACCGACGGTGGGACAATTTATTACTTGCAAGTCCCTAAGAGTGAGACAGAGTGCAGAACTAAGGGTTTCCACCTCACTGCCTTTAACGGAAGTAATTTTCAAAGCGGGGAACCTGGCAGTATAGATTCTTTGTTTGTACGGCTTTACAGAGAAACCCAACTCTGCACCCTATCTCACCCCAATGCAGCGGCTTACCACAGAAGATTACCAGTATGCGAGCGGTTGCGGTAAGCTTGTCTACCGTTGATTCACGGTTAGCGCCTGGGGTATTCTTATTCATGCTTTACAAGCGTCAGGGTGCGGCTCAGATTTTCCCTGGGGAATGGGAAATTATTGACTCGTGTTTCTTAACTCGTAACTCATAAACTGCTGTTTTAAGTAACTCACAACTCATTATTCAAACAATGGCTACACAAGAGCGTAAACCGCTACTTTTAGACTTTGAAAAGCCTCTAGCAGAATTAGCAAATCGAATTGAGCAGATTCGTAAACTTGCGGAAGAAAATGGTGTTGATGTAACCTCACAGATACATCAATTAGAAGCACGTGCTACGCAGTTACGTGAAGAAATTTTCAGCAGTCTTTCGCCTACACAGCGCCTACAAGTTGCTCGTCACCCGCGTCGCCCTAGTACTTTAGACTACATCCAAGCAATTACTGATGAATGGATAGAATTACACGGAGATAGATGTGGTTCCGACGATCCTGCTTTAGTCGGTGGATTGGCTCGCTTAGGAAATCAACCTGTAGTAATTTTAGGTCATCAGAAAGGACGGGATACAAAAGATAATATAGCTCGTAATTTTGGTATGGCTTCTCCTGGAGGATATCGTAAAGCTTTACGATTGATGGAACATGCCAATAAATTTGGAATGCCCATTATCACTTTTATTGATACTCCCGGCGCTTTACCTACCGTTATAGCCGAACAACAAGGGCAAGGTGAAGCAATTGCTTACAATTTACGAGAAATGTTTTCTTATGATGTACCAATTATCTGCACCGTAATTGGTGAAGGTGGTTCCGGTGGAGCCCTCGGTATTGGAATCGGCGATCGCGTGATGATGTTTGAACATGCTGTATACACCGTTGCAACACCAGAAGCCTGTGCGGCTATTTTGTGGAAAGACGCAGCTAAGGCTCCTCAAGCAACATCAGCTTTAAAAATTATTTCTCACGACTTGAAAAATTTAGGTATTATCGACCAAATATTAACAGAACCAGTTGGCGGCGCTCATTCAAACCCCTTGCAAGCCGCGAAAACACTCAAAGGAGCGCTAATAGAAAACTTAGAAGTACTCAACAATTTGACATCTCAAGAAAGAAAAGAACTACGTTATCAAAGATTCCGTAAAATGGGAGTTTTTACCGAAGCCGCCCATTGATAACTTTCGATATGACTATTATCGACTGCGACTATATTATAATTGCCTATGGCACTTAATAGTTCTTAACAATTATTGATGCCATAGGTATTCGTAGTTGCTGGTTGATTATTGGTTATAGTTACTAATTTTGTAGACAAATATCTAATCAAGCAAAGTAGCGGCTTAAACCTTACTGGACTAACTACGAGCCTCTCTCGAACGGTTTCTATCAAACACAGAATTCCCAACTACCTTTCTTAAAATATTCAAACTTCCATTTAAATCAGCGTTTATTTTCACACCCTTGGAAGATTTAAAGGGAAAATTATTTATTCTTCCCTCTCTTCCTTTTCTCCTCTACCCCCTCTCTTTCCTGAGTTTCTCAAACAACTCGCCAACTTTACCTAAATCTTTATCTCCAGGGGCTATTTCGACTCCACTTGATAAATCAATGCCGTCGGGGCTTACCTTGCCCAAAGCTTCTAATATATTTTGGGGTGTTAACCCACCAGCTAAAAACCAAGGGCAATCGGGATGGAATTTTTGCAAAGTATCCCAATTTAATGTTTTTCCGGTACCTCCTAATTGCTGGGGATGGTAGGCATCTAATAATAAGGTGTCTACATGTTTTGTATAGGTTTTTGCTCGATCAAAATCATCAGCATCCCTGATTCTCAAGGCTTTGATAACTTCCACCTTTGGTAAAAGCTCCGGTAGCTGCTGACAAAATTCAAGTGATTCGTCTCCGTGGAGTTGTACCCCAGTTAATCCTGTTTCTGCAACAGTTTGAGTAATTTCTTCAAAGCTGGAGTTTGCAAAAACGCCGATTTTATCGATTTGTTGTGGCAACTGTTCGATTACAGCTTTAATTTGCTCTGGGGTGACGTACCTTGGCGACGAAGGTACGCAAATAAATCCTAATGCTGTTGCACCAAGAGAAGCAATGGTTTTACCCTGCTGTGGTTGAGTGATTCCGCAGATTTTGACTCGCATAAAATTATGAATATTTGTAGCGAAACTTAAAAAAATTGTAAATTATTAAGACATATTGAGGATATCTTCTCATCAATTTTTATAATTTTGATGGCTTAGATATTTTGTCTCTTCATTCAGGAGAAAAGTTTTGATTTCATCAATATTATTTGCTGTTCAATCAACAGTTCCGAGTACACCTAGCTGGAGTCCTACTGTCGGAATAATTATTAGTCTTTCCTCTCTACTAATGGTTTTGTTGGCTCCCAAGGTTATCACCTATCCTCAAGTAGGTCCTAAATTTCCCGGACCTATACCTTTGAGCATACCAGCATTTGTTGGTGCTATGTGTTTTGGGCACGTTCTAGGTATCGGTATTGTTTTGGGATTGACTAATATCGGTCGTTTGTAATTAGCAATTTTACTTGTGTTAAAGGGTGTTTACAAAGTAAATAAGATAGTAGGGGAACTTAATAGCAGGATTGATTTTTGAGGCAATTTGGCTCCCCTAGAAGGATTTTCTTTGTTATTTATAAACACGCTCTTAGGGATGAGGAGAATCTGAAAGTAGTGAGTAACTAAAAACGAGTCACAAGTAATCAGCTATAAATAGTGACTTACTACTCGCGACTCACTCACAAATCCTAATTCCTCATTCCTAAATCTTGCAACCGAACCGAAGCGGGTATAGTTAACCGAATAATTTAACCGATTTTGTCTAAAATTAATTGTTTATCCTAAAAGGTAGAGTGGTTCAAAAGCAATGTTTTATTATTTGGATTTTGAAATAAAAGATTAAGTTTTATTGCATTTTGAACTGAAGCGAGAAAATAGGGTTTTAGGACAAATTTTATGCAAACTAATTGGCGAGTCGGCTCTTTATTTGGAATTCCACTATATTTAGACCCTTTATGGTTTTTGATTTTAGGTTTAGCAACACTTAATTTTGGGGTATCTTATCAGGAATTAGGAAGCGCTCAAGCTTGGAGTGTTGGGGCGATAATGGCATTATTGCTGTTTGGCTCGGTAATTTTACATGAATTAGGTCATAGTTTAGTAGCACAAAAGCAAGGAATTAAGGTTAATTCAATTACTTTATTTTTGTTTGGTGGAATCGCTGCCATTGAGGAAGAATCAAAGACTCCGGGAGAGGCATTTCAAGTTGCGATCGCGGGTCCTTTGGTAAGTATCTTACTGTTCTTTTTGCTACGAGTTGTATCTGAAGTCATCCCACATACGATTGCTCTACACATGATGTTGAGGGATTTAGCAAGAATTAATTTAGTTTTAGCGTTATTTAATTTAATTCCCGGCTTACCTCTAGACGGAGGACAAGTTTTAAAATCAGCACTTTGGAAAGTCACGGGAAATCGTTATAAGGCAGTACGTTTAGCAGCAAGAGCGGGACAAATTTTAGGTTATGCTGCGATCGCCTTGGGTTTGGTAGTAGATTACTTGACGGGTGAGTTAGTTACGGGTTTATGGATTGCTTTGTTGGGTTGGTTTGGTATTCGCAACGCTACTACTTATCTGCGAGTTAGTATCTTACAAGAAACTTTATTAGCCATAGTTGCTAGAGATGCAATGGTGAGAGAATTTCGCGTCGTTGATGCAGATAAAAGTTTGCGCTCCTTTGCTGACGAGTATTTATTAGCAAGCAACAAATCGCAAGTTTATTTTGCTGATAGAGATGGGCGTTATCAGGGAATGGTTTGCGTAGATGATTTACGAGTTATCGAAAGAAGTTTGTGGGAAACTCAAACCGTGCAAAGTATAGTAAGCCCTTTGAATGAAATCCCCACGGTGGAAGAATCAACTAATTTAGTTGAAGTAATTACCAAACTAGAGACAGAAAATTTGCAGCGCATTACCGTACTTTCACCTGCTGGTGCAGTAGCAGGTTTAATTGATAGAGGAGATATTCTACGCTCGTTGGCGCAAAAAATAAATTTACGCATCAGTGATGCTGATATCAAGAGGGTTAAAGAAGAAGGAAGTTATCCACCCCAATTGCAGTTAGCAACAATCGCAAAATCTACTAAATAATTGTAGGGTGTGTGAGGCAATTGATAATTCTATCGGATAACAAATATCTTCGATAGAGCCTCACGCACCATTTTTATTTTTTTTGTTCCTAGTACTCCACCACATTAATTTTGAGGGGTTCGTAGTTGCGGGTGAGCGCCAACAAGGTGCGGGGGAGGGCCACAAAAGAAAAATATTGAACCCAACAAAAAAAATAAATATTTTTTTTTAGAAATAAAAAAAAA
>JBCBPQ010000073.1:0-28837 GCA_039820645.1 Cyanobacteria bacterium J06633_8
GGATGGAGAGATGTAAAAGCTTGGTTAAAAATTTTGAAAGAACCCTTGCTAATTCTACGACCAAAGTTAATCTCTGTTTTGTTCGACTGATGCTAAAAAGATTGGCTACCGTTTAAATAGATCCCAAATGGGTTCTATAAATAGGTTTGGTGCATTATCCTTGGGTGAAAGTAGAGATTTGGTAAATGCGGTTACTCTTTTAAATCAAAGTTACACAGAAAAGCTGCTGTGGTTAGTTAAAGATGAAAATGGTGAGTTAACTTTACCCTATTGGGTTGATCATGTTGGTTCGCAAGGTACACGCTGGCTTCGTTATTCGCTAATGGAATCGAGATTACAGCAGCCACCTGAGTTATCGTGGACTTTAATTCAATCCATTTAAGTAAAGAGAAATTCTGCAAGCACCCCTGCTTGTTAAACTTTTAGAGCATCTCTAATCGTCTATATTCCTTAGATAACAATGAAGTCAGGCATTTTGAACAGGTGTATAGGTGCTTGCAAAAAGCTGAAATCATTGAATAGTAAGTGTTTTGAGTTACACAGAGGGGTTCTAGTAAGTTAAATTTTGCAAATCTTTCTACTTAAAGTAGTAGGTGCTTGTAAAATCATTTAAGAGCTTAAGCAAGTCAAGTATTTCAAAGACTGCCGTGCTTTAACATTGGATGCCGTTAGGCGTTGAGTAGTTCGATTGGGACGGTAATTTAATTGATGGTCAACACAGAGTGCTTTAACATTGGATGCCGTTAGGCGTTGAGTAGCACTCTCCCCAAACCGCAATTAGCGAGGAGTTTGCAGTGCTTTAACATTGGATGCCGTTAGACGTTGAGTAGATTATATCTACCTGCATAAATTAACGAAAAAATCAATACCATCCTGATATTTCTTTCGTAGCCACTCTTAACTAGGGTGGCTATTAGTTTTATACATAAAAGGATGACTGAAAAATACAATCCACAAGCCTTAAATACGATTACTTTTTCCCAAATTCTCAGCAATCAGTTTGATATTACCGAAACTTACTGGCATCCGGATATGGGAGGATTAGTTTCAGAATTAATCAAAGCTACCCAGACGATAAATCCTTGGATTCCTGGATTACGTCAAATCATGCAGAAAAATCAACCAAAACCCGGTGAAGCGATAATGTCACCAGCACTCTTAAAACAGCAAGACTGGGAAAATCTAGAAGCAGAATGGTTTTGGAACAATCATCAAAAAGGAAACATTGCGGCAGTCGATGGGACGATTATTTTCCCACATACTAAATTTATTTTGACTCAAGTATTTGCAGTTGGGGTTGGTGTTTATAACTCAGCCGGAAACACTAATACTGAATTGACTGCTACTAGAACCGTTGCTAATTTCGTTGAACCACCTGCGGGAATTCCGACATTTCAACAAATCAAAGCAGCAATAGACCAAACTAAATTTCTAACACAAGATAAAACTTGGTCGCATACCTGGAGAGATTACAGAGAAAGGATTGCAGCAATTAATACCTTTGAATCAATCATTTATATAGATGGTGCGCTCATAACCCAAAACCTCGTTGCTCAACAACATGGTCGTAAAATCATGAGAGATTTACACAATACGGGTAAGTTGTGTATTGGAGTGATTAAAGATATTCGTACCAGCCAACAAACCCTTAGATGGTTTAGCCGAGCGTTAGAAGATAACGAAGTTTTTTTGATAACTAATCTGAAGAATTTAGTCATAGAGCGTTTAGAAGATTGGAGCGAAAATCCAGATATTGTCAGTTTTCTGGATGATGTCGCACAACATTATGTCCGTGGTATTTACAAACCGGGGAAAAAGGTTTTTGGTTTTGAATGTCTGTTAAGCGAAGTACCTAAAGCTCTTGCGATGCTATTTCAAGATTGTAATGGTGTTGTGGGACATGAAATCCCTTATATGTTGGACAAAGTTGATTCTGATGTCAGAGGTAAATTTAGACCCCATGAAGCAGAACAATATCTGTACGGAAAATTAGCCGAACATTATCCAGGACAAACATGGGATGAAATGAACGAACGTTTTATGAGGTAATTATGACTGATACTAATAATTCTTCTACTTATCAATTTAATAATCTAAATCCACAGTTTCAAGACTCAAATCAAGTAAATTTTACACCAATAGCTCCTTTAGTAACTTGGGCTGATAAATATGGCGCTAATACTGCTTATGTGGAATTATTGGGCTTTCCTAATAGTCCAAACTACGAAAGAATAGAAGCTCTCGATTTTATCATTATTGAAGACGTTTGGGATAATCCACGATATTGTTATTTCGCCAGAATTGAAGAAGCTAATCTGAACTTATCCTTAATGGGTTTAAGTAGAGAAAATCCGACTCGTATTGTTACCCAAGAAAGGTTTCTAAGAGGGATACCCACACCATCAACACTTGGGGAATGCGTTCATTTATTTAAAGCCAAAATTATTACTCGTATCTTAAACGGAATAAAATCTTCTCCCAGAACAAGACCTAATTGGAATAGCCCTACAAGATTAGCAACTCAACAAGAGATTATTGATAACTTATCTCTCCCAGAAGCTAACCCTAACTATGAAATTGGAGTGATTGCATAATGTCAAATTATCGGGTGCCTATTTGTTTAAATAACCGAGTTTTACGCCATCATGGAGCAGTAGCAGGAACAACAGGTAGTGGTAAATCGAATCTCAACAGTAATATTGTTAGGGCTGCTATAAACATGAATTACTGTGTATTTTTATTTGACCACAAGCCAGATTTTCAAGACTTAGAAAAACCTAACAATGAAACCAAATTATTTAATTATCAAGAATGGCTACCCGAAGGTTTTAATTGTAATATTAACTATTATTCATTATCTGATGATGGTTCTAGTAAAGCAAATATTAAAGAGAAGCTAATTAACGTACACGCGAGTAGTTTTGAACCTCATCAGTTAGCTGCTGCTCTATTTCATAAAAGAGGCGAAGAATTACAACAAGAAAACATGACATTGCTGCTAAATGGCTATAAAGACGAGCAAGAAGAAAGAAATAAATTTACTTGGGCTTTAGCTGATGCAGTTGTTTGGATTCGTAAACTAGGAAGAGAGCAAATGCCAAATGTTTTAGGTGGAGGTAGCATTACTGATAGTAGTAAAACTTCTATGCTGCGTAAGTTACAAATCCGCACGATGCCTTGGATGGATAGGAAACTAATTAATCAAGAAGAACAATTACCAGGATTAAGTATTTCTAAAAAGAATCTAGCACCAGAAACAAATGTTAGAGCTTTAATTCAATCTAAAACGATTAATGTTATCCGAGTAGGACAAACTCAAGGGAGAGATTATGGTTTATTTTTATCTTTTCTACTAGATAGAGTTTATAGCGCTAAAGCTTCTAAATCTGAACTACCACCAGTTTTATATTTAATTGACGAAGCACAGGATATTTTTAGTGGTTCTAAGCAATTACGAGAAGCCTGCGAAGATATGCTTGATTCTAATATGCGGAAAGGACGTAGTTTGAATATCGCTTTTTGGTATGGTTTGCAAAAATTTAGTGCTTTACCTGAAAGTATTACTATTAATCTTAATTCCCGGATTGTGATGACTCATAAACAAACGAGTGAAGCGTTAAATGCTTTACCTGGGGTATCGAAAGAAACTTTGAGTTTAGTAACGGAATTAAAGCCTGGAGAAGCTTTAGTTAGTTTGTTTGGTTCTAATTCGATTGTGAAAGCGAAGATGCACCCGTCTAAGGCGCTTTTGACTAAGGAGTAGAAGTAATAAATTGTGTTTTCATGTAAGTTATATTCTTTTTACAACGTAGCGTGAACTTACTAATTACATTAATGTATTTTATGTAAATTATATGATGCCCCTACCACCAAATTCCACAAAACACTAATTCCATTTTTTCTATATTCTGAATCCTGTTGTTCCTCCAGCCAGTTCTCTATAGCAATAACAATTTTATCCGTTGCATTTCCTAATTCACTCAACACCTTGACAGGATTATTACGCAAATATGAATCGGAATTTTTAAGCATTTTTAGCAATTTTTCAATAACTTCATCCGATGTATTTCCTAATTTAACAAGCGTCGATGCAGCCTCTATACACACATCTGGGTCGGGGTCTTTTAGTCGTAATATTAATAATTGTTCAACAATTTGACCCGATACATTTTCTGATTTAGCCAGTTCCCATACAGCGTTTTTACGCTGCCAAGAATCGGGGTCTTCAAGCCTTATTAATAGTCTAACTACTTCATCCGATGCGTTTTTTAATTCATTCAGATCCGATAAAGTCTTATAAGACATGAATGATTCAGAGTTCTTAAGCAGTAGTAGTAATTTTTCAACAACTTTATCTGATACATTTCGCAATTTACTCAGTACTGATGCAGCATTGTAACGCACGTCTGAACTGGAGTCTTTAAGCAGTAGAAATAATTGTTCAATAGCTTGATCTGATGAATTTCCTAATTTACCTAGTGTCAATGCAGCATTGCTACGCGCTTTTGAATCGGGGTCTTGAAGTAGTAATAGCAATTGCTCAATAACTTTATCTGATGAATTTCCTAATTTACCCAGTGTCAATGCAGCATTACTACGCACTTTTGAATCGGGGTCTTGAAGTAGTAATAGCAATTGCTCGATAACTTTATCCGATCCATTTCCTAACTTTCCTAGCGCCTCGGCAGCATTACTATGCACTTTTGAATCGGGGTCTTGAAGTAGTAATAGCAATTGCTCGATAACTTTATCCGATCCATTTCCTAACTTTCCCAGCGCCCCGGCAGCAATACTACGCACTTTTGAATCGGGGTCTTGAAGTAGTAATAGCAATTGCTCGATAACTTTATCCGATCCATTTCCTAACTTTCCCAGCGCCCCGGCAGCAATACTACGCACTTTTGAATCGGGGTGTTTAAGTAGGGATAATAATTGTTTTTCAAATAGTAATAATTTTCTAGCATTTTCAATTCTTCTTGTTAAACCGACTAGTGCCTCGGCAGCGTTACTACGTACTGTTGAATCGGGGTCTTTGAATAGTAGAAACAGTTGTTTAATTATTTTATCCGATACATTTAACACTTTCAGCAGCCCACTAGCATATGTAGGCACATCTGACTTGGAATCCTTAAGTAGTATTAGTAATTTTTCACCTAGCTTATCTGATGCATTTTTTAATTTACGCAGTTCCCATGCAGCCATTTCACGCACATCTGAGTCGGAATCTTTAAGCAGTGGTAGTAATTTTTTAGCAAATATGTTCGATTTTATGATTGCTGTGTTTAGTGCCGATTCCGCCTCCATACAAACATCTACATCGGAATCTTTAAGCAGTGGTAGTAATTGTTCAACAATATTATCCGATGCGTTTTCTAATTCACATAATACAGATACTGCTCTCTTACGCAAATTTCTATCAGGGTCTTCAAGGAATGATAATAAAACTCTATTCCAGCTATTGAGTAATTGAGCAAGCGCCAATACAGCCATTCCACGTACATCAGATTCAGTATCTTTAATCAATGGTAGCAATTGTTCAATAATTTCATACCAGGGTTTTACGAATTGATTTTCATATAGCAATAATATAACTCTTATACGCACTGTTGAATCGGTGTCTTTAAGGAGTAGAAATAATTGTTCAATAATTTCATCTGAAACATTTTTAATATCGAATAGATTTGATACCGCTTTTTGACGCACATAGTTATCGGAGTCTTTAAGCTGTGATAGTAGTTCTTCATTCGCTTCTTTTTCTTCTCCCAGTACAACGCGATATCTGTGAAATCTTGCTTTATCTATACTTTGCTTATTATTCTTCAAAAGTTGCAAAACATCGTCAGTAAATTCTGTTTCATAGAGACTATAAAGAGTTTTATAAACTTTTTGGCTAATTTCGTCTATTATCACTGGTGAATTACTACTTTCTAACTCTACCAATTGTTCTAAAATCTCTTGTGAAGGATCATCATCAGAAAGTTGTAAATCAATGGGTTCTTCAGCGAGACAATCAGCAGCAAAGAAAAGGTCTCGATACAACCATTTTTCATAACGACTGTTACTATCCAAAATTAACCTAATCGCTTTTGCAGCGTTGTTAGATTTCTGTTTTGCTACTAATAAAAGTAAAACTTCTCTCCAGTGGGGGTCGTGAAGATGGTTCCGAATGCTATCTAAAACAACTTGAAAACCACCATCATTTTGATAACGTTCGTCAATATCTTCTGCTGCTAAATATTCCTGAAAAGTCTTGTGAACAAATGCATAACAATTTCTACCTTGCACATCCAAAAGACCAGCGCGTTCTTGAATATATCCTAGAAAGGATTTTGCTTCTTCTTTTGCTTCGTAAAATTCAAGATTTTGACGTTTTTTACGTTTTTTGATACAGCGACTCAGTTGTTCAATTAAATCATCTTGATCAATTAAAGTTCCCCCTTCTTTATCACCCGTACTACCTTTGCTGTGAATCCAGTAAGCAATTTCTTGCATCAAGGGTTTAAAATCACGAGGTTTGAGATATTCCAGAGGTAGACGGTAATTCAATTCTTTACCAGCATCCCAAGCAGTTAATAAAGTTTCAACAGCCCTTTCATAAAGTCTGTAACGTTCTCTAGGTAATTCTGCACCAACGCGATTAATCAAAACAATAATTGTTAATAGAAGGGGATTTCTTGCTAGTAATTTAATTCTCTCTTGTCTTTCAATTGCTGCTTCTAAATACTTTGTCTGACGTGAAGCTTCTACTTTATCCTCGCAGTGGCTATCGTACCACTGACTGATAAAAAGTTTTATTTTTTGGTCATCAAAAGCTTGAATTTCATAATGAGGAAAGCCATCTACTCGAAAATAACCGCGTTCGTAGCCAGCGGGACGGGAAGTAATAATTACCCGATTGCGAGAAAATTCCTGGAGAAAGCTATCTATATGTTGGACAACTTTAACTTGCTGATTTTCTTGAGCAACTTCATCCAAACCATCTAATAAAATTACAACCTCTCCTTGCTCTAACCAATGTTTAAAGCAGCCATTGGGTAAATCAGTTACTTGTAAATTTTTAGCAGCATATTCTTGGATATATTTTAAAATATCAATTTCCTTTTGTTGTGCTAATTCCCGAATCCGAATAAATATGGGAATTGTATTTTCATTAATAATATTCTGGGTTAATCCTAAATCCTCTGATTTTCTCTGAGCTATTTTTAAAGCAAGATAATTCATTAAAGTCGTTTTACCAGAACCGGGGGCACCCAATAAAACTAGTTTTTGACCTTTAGATTTATTTGAATCTAGAAACTTTTGGGCTGGGAATGGATTGCGTTTTTCTGATTGTTCCCGTAATAGTAAAGCCTTTTCTCGCTGGGCTTTGATTAAATCTACTTGTCGCTTGCTAGTATCTAGTAATAAATCCGAATCTAATTCTAATGTTTGATTTAACTTACTTCTTGATACTTCCTCAGCCACATCAGGCATTATAAAAATATTTTCTAATCTTTCAGAAGCACTATTTTCATTAACAGCTACTCGCATTCCAACAAAATGATGTTTGCTCAATCTATCAGCTAACTTATTTAAATAATTATCTTTAGCAACCTTAAATCTTAAATATATATTAGTCTCCGATAGAAAAGTATTAACAAACTTCTCCATCCAATCCTTCAAGTACTTTTCATCAAAGTCTTTAATCTTTGAATGTTCCTGAGCTAAACATTTAAAAGCTTCAATTAAATAATCTATCTGAGGAGTACCCTGGTTTTTAAAAGGCTTTTGGAATTCTTCAACAACAACATTTTTAAAAAACTTACCTAAAAATCCGGGAATTGAATCGGGTTCGCAACGACTAAATAATATTTCTCCCAACTGATTGCTTGATTTTATAGCAACATTCAACGCCTTCTCTAGCTCATTGGGATTAAGTTTACTTTGAATCCTCTCCGATAATGGCTTTGCAACAACCCCAGCTACTGGTGCTATTAATTTTGTAAATTCTAATTCTAAACCACTCATCATTAGTACATTTAAAAGTTTATATTTCGATAAATCAATATAACTAGATTGAACAATAAAAACTCACGAGTATAAATCTCTAGAAGTTAAGGTCAAATTATGATTATCAACCGCTATAGTAGGTTCTTAAGTAAATCAAACTATAACTAGCTATTCGTAATGTATATTACATACTAAGTATAAACTTTACAAGCAAATAAAAGTGATATTTTGTATACATCTCATTATTTACTATGATTCTCTGCACAAGCCTATGCTTAATAATTACGAAGCTGGTAAATTTTCACTATGCTAACCCTTACTAAATTCTAATTATTCTGTAGTACAACAATATCAAAGAGGTCTCTAGACCTAATTTATACAATTAGAGAAATTGCAAAAATAGGACAAGTTAAGAGTATAAATATATTGAGCTACCCTAATGCACGCGAATGTACTACGATAACAATCGCATATGTAAGGCTAAGTAGTTCTTAATTTTTTAGAACCGCATCATTATTTTCATAATTAGTTAATAATTCCTCCTTCTATCTGTATCAGATTGCTGATTTTTACTCAAACACAGCTTATCAAGTACTTTCGAGGGAATTTCTTCAAAAGACTCTAATAAAAAGTCCATCAAAGCAAGATGTCGTAAATCCTGTGCAAGAGGACGACGATAAAAACGACCTCTTGCAAACCAATATCTGACTGTAGATACCGAACGGGAGCAAATCTCGGCAATTTCTTCTTGATTTACCTCCCACTTCCGATAAAACTCTTGGGGAGTCATTTCAAATTTACAGTTACAGTACAGGTGTATTAAGTATTTTTCTCGCTGAGTTAAAGAACGAGGATTCATAAATATATCTCCTAAATTAAAGCTTCTAAATCGTCTTCCCAAGCAATATCAGTACGTGTCCAAGAAGCAGTGGGACTATCATTGCTTAACCAAATCAAATAGCACCACGTCGACTCACAAAGATGGGGAGCAAAAGCGTAAAATCTGCCAATAACAATTCCCCACTCGGAATCCGAATCAAGCCAGCGTAATTTGTCACCATACAAGAAGTGGGGAATTTTAGCTTCATTAGGGAAGTCTTTTGGTAAATCAAGGGAGTGGGGTCGGAATTTTTGTTGGATGAAGTTTGGTTCTATCTCCCAATTCTCGTTACGGATAGCATTCAGATATTGAGCAATAGACTCGCTACTAATATTATTCGTGAACTCGGCTATCAGAATAGCAGCTAAACTATCTATTTCTTGCTGCTGTAACTGTGTCGAAGCTTCAGAGCCACTATCGCTACAAGCAAAACTAATCAAATTCGCCTCTAAGTTATTTCTGAGTTTTGTAAGTAGTGTTTTGATATTGAAATCTTCTAAAGCTTGTTGATAGCCTCTGTACCAATCGGTTTTGTAACTAACTTGTTTTAGCATTGAAGGAATCCCCTTTTATTAGATAGTAGAATTTTGAATTTTTTAATTGATAATATTCGATGATTTTTATTTGTTGAAAGTTTATTTTTGAGCAATAATCTTATATAGCTTCAAAATCATTTGATATATAATAATCTCTTCATGTTGAGCTTTTTTCCAAATCCATATCCTGATGAACTTCTGTATAGTTTGATTTCTCGCTATCACATAAGAAGTGGAAATATTAGTCCTAAAATAACAATCCAAGAAATCTTTAATTCACAAACGACTGTTGCCACTGCTGATTTACCTTCTAACTTAAATGCATTGGTTAAAAATCTGAAATATATATCAAATATTCGAGTGAATGATTTGATGTATAAACATACTCTTTTACCTTTTTATAAACCTTTTATTTCTCCTGAAAGAGCTACACAATTAATAAATTCAATGAAAGCAGAAAATGGAGGCAATATTCACACCAGAGCCGGAATTATGGCAAGTTCGGTTAGTGTGCCAAGATATTTTCGCTTTTGTCCAAAGTGCTTGGAAGAAGATTTAGAAAACTATGGTGAGCCTTACTGGCATAGATTACATCAAATTCCTGGTGTATTAGTTTGTCCAAAGCATGAAGTTGACTTACAAAATAGTACTGTTCCTCTACAGGGATTTAATAAACATGAATATTACGCTGCTAGTTTAGATAACTGTCCCATTATTTCAAATCAAAAAATTTATAGCGATGACACGCAACAAAGATTATGCGTACTAGCTAAAGATGTTGAATGGCTCATAAATAATCACTTTCCTTCTCAAGATGTAGATTGGTTTTCTAGACAATACAAATCATTATTAATTGATAAAGGTTTAGCGAATGTTAACGGTAGAGTTAAAGTCAAAAAAATAGTAGATGACTTTATCTTTTTCTACGGAAGTGAAATGCTCGATGCTGTTGATTCAATGGTTGATTATGATGATGAATCTAATTGGTTACTCGCTATTGTTAGAAAACATAGGAAATCATTTCATCCGATTCGACATTTACTATTTATTCGCTTCTTAACTGATGCAATACCGGAGTTTTTTGCAACAGATTACGAATATAAACCTTTTGGTAATGCACCTTGGTTATGTCTTAATGCAGCAGCAGACCATTATTTGCAACCTGTAATAACTGATTTGACCGTGAGTCATTGCTTGGAAAATAAAAAGCCTTTGGGTACTTTCTCCTGTTCTTGTGGAATGATTTACAGTCGGACGGGACCAGATGAAACCGAAGAAGATAAACTACGAATTGGCAAAGTCATTCAATTCGGTTCGGTATGGGAAGAGAAGCTGAAGGAACTGGTAGAAGTACAACGATTAGGTCTGAGAGAAACAGCAAGACAGATGAATGTTGCTACTAGAACTCTGTGCCGTTATGTATCTAAGCTGAATCTAAAAAGCCATTGGAAAACCTCTAAAAATAGTCAACCCACAGAATTTGAAGATATCCCCAAACAGAGTATCGATTCCACTGTCGATGCAATGGTTAAACATCGAGAAGCTTGGTTGGCTTTACAGCAACAGCATCCAGAAGCTTCAAAAACGACTTTGAGAAAGTTATCACCAGCCACCTACGCTCATCTCTACAGGAAAGATAGGGAATGGTTACATCAGAACTCACCAAGTCTCCAGAAGCCTATTTCTAAGGTTTCTAAGGTTGATTGGGATGAAAGAGATAAGCAAATCTTAGAAAAGGCTAAGAATGCCGTAGAGTCGCTTCTGTGGTCAGAAAAACCAGTAAGAATAAACATCACTAGAATTGCAAAAACTATTGGTTCGCTGGCGCTCATCGAAAAGCATCTTGATTTAATGCCACTGACGAAAGCCTATTTTGAATCGGTAACGGAAACCGTAGAAGAGTTTCAGATTCGCCGAATTAAATGGGCAATTAAGCGGCTTGATGATAGCGGGGAAGAAATTATGACTTGGAAAGTACTTCGGTTAGCTGGTTTACGGGAAAAGTACACCGAGCAAGTAGACCAAATCCTTGAGAGTCTCCGCTATCAATCAAGGAAAATACTCTAAACAATCTGCTGGCAATCTTACGGATATACAAGGTTGCTCAAAATCAATCCAAGCTAAGTCATTAATATTGCTCAAGTCGCTCATAGCGTAAATTTTTAAGGTAATCATGGTATCTAGCACTCCCAAACATTAATTTAATGTGCAGCAATGTTTTTAATCTACCATAAAAACATTGCCACACATTGTTAAACATTATTTAGCTTTGGAACAAGGTTGTAGGGGTATGATGAACTGGCAGCACATCCTTTTAGAATTGATGAGCCAGAGCGATCGCGTACAAACTTCGGTATATTTCCCCAAAGATGTTTACGAGGCTTTGGTAAGGTGGGCGGAAGAAGAAGACCGTCCCATCAGTAATCTTGTTGTGCGAATTGCGAGTAAGGCGGTTGAGGAGCGGGAGAAGAAGCGGAATCCGTAGGGGTAATTATGTCTATTGTTTGACCTGATTCACGTCCTAGCTTTAGTCATAATTCGTGAGTGTTCGCTTATAAATATTTTTATGACTCACGAATCATATATTTGATTAAGACCTATTCTTGCTCAAATCCTTGAGATTCAAACTTCAAGACTTTACAGTTTTCCGTGACAGTGCGAATTACATTTTCTGGTATTCCGTCGGGAACATTGACATGAAGTTCGAGGGAAATTTCAACTTCCGAGCCTACCAAACTGGTAAAATGTTGAACTACCTCATCTGCAATTTGTCCTACATCACGTTGTAATCGTAATGAATCTACTTTAACGGTGCCGTAAAAGCGCTTGGGAGGAGTTATTTTAGTAGGTTGAGTTGTACCACTGTTTGGTTTTCTTGTATCATCTACCCTACCAGTATTTTTTGTATTACCTGGATTTTGTATTTCGTATTCTCCTGCTTCCTTAGCAGCTTGAGATGATGGAGTTTTAGCTTTAGCTGTTGCTTCTGCATCTGCCGTCAATTGACGTTGTGCAACTTCTGGTTTAACTATCAAGCTAGCAGCACTTAGAGTTACATTAATATGTTCGGCTGTTTTTAAGTTAAGATAGCGTCCTCTGGCTTCATCCCAACCATCTGCATAAGCAAAGTTGTCTTCTAATAGTAAATTCGCAACACCTTCTTCCACTGCTTTTAAAAGTACTTTTTCGTTTTTAAGACGCGGTAAATAGAGATAATTCGCTAAATATTCCCATAGTTTTTTCAGGTCGAGGTGGTTTACGTTACTCCAGAGATAAGTGTCGAGTGCTTCTAAACGCAAACGAACGGCAGAATATTGAGTAATTAAATGTTCTTCATGAATAGCTTTGCGACTTGCTTGTAAAATAGATGAATCATGCTTTTGTAAGCGAATATCCAGCCATTCAACTACATCGTGGGGGTCTGGTTGTTCTGGTACTAATAACCAAATGTAGGTTTCCTGAATTAAGTTTTTAACATCTTTATCGGTTTGTTGCTGTTTGGTTGTTGCTTGTTTGCTTTGAAATACGTCTAAATTTAATGATTCTTTTTCTTCCAGAATCGAGTTCCAAGCTAAATACTGACAAATATTTCGTTCCAATAATTCTAATTTTGTTTGGTCTGGTGCCAGGAATAGTAACATATTTCTGCAATAGCGAGGACTTGCACCTTTGTTATTTAGTATTTCCTCTGCTTGAGATATTGCTTTAGTATTATTTTGTTTAGCTTTATGAGAATGTTCTGGTCTGAGAACAACTAATCTCACCGATGCTTCATCGGGAATATCTGCTGTGGAACTAGGAGCAATATGTACGCTAGTAAATTCGCCACGTTGTTTATCAGTTCTCAATCTGCGAATAATTTCTTCCCAGACTTTATCCGTATCTTGCTGGATTTGTTCTGCACGCTCTTGGGCTAGTCGAGTTACGCTTGGTTGGGTTGAGAACCAGTAGCGGGTATTATCAATGTAAAGGTGTGTAGCTTGGTCGGTGAGACGACGGAGAGCATCACCAAATGTGGAAACTGTTTCTCCTGGCTGGACACAACCAAGTTTGATACGAAGGTCTTCTAAGCCGCGATTGGTAGCACGAAACGTGGGGGCTGAACCAAGATATATTGTACGAGCAACACGACGACAAGCTGAATAACGTCCGAGATTGGAATTATTGCGATCGCACGCTAAGGGTAGCGAATTTACTCCGTCTACGTCTTTTTCAATTACGGGAACCCAGTTGTCTTCCAAGTAGCGAGTTAGTTCTTCTCGCACCCGTCCGTCATCTATTGATATACTCGCAGGCATAATTAATAAGCTTTTATCCTGGGCTTCCCATAAGGAGTGAATTACTTTTGCCATTAACCGCAATACACCCCGCGTGCGTTGGAATTTATCTAAGGTTGACCAGTCTTCGTAAAGTCGGTCAAACAATTCGGGGTGAATGGGATATGCTGCTTCTAATCGTCGTTTGTAACTTGCTTCTCGACATTCAGAAGGAAATTCCTGGGGTTGGGTTTGATACATTTGTCCAAAACCTTGGACTACAGCATCGCGAGCAACGAAGTCACTTTTTTCGGTGATGGGTTGAAATAAGCGTCGTCGCACGATTTCAAAGCTTTCTTCTGCATTTGCAGGTCGCCAAGGAGATTCAACACGACCGATAGCATTTTTTAATCTGCTGAGTGCTTCTTTACCCCTTTCTCCACCAATTTCATTATCGGAAGCGGGGATACTAACTACTAAAAATGTTTGATTAGCATTTTTGGCAGATTCGCTTAAGGTTTGAGCAAAGGTAAAATGAGTATCGAAACTGCCACCGGGTAAATCGTTTTTATCGTGTAGCTGACGAGCATAAGCTACCCATTCATCAATCAGAATTAAACATGGTGCGTAGCGATTGAATAGTAAACGTAAAGTATCACCGGGATTGGTTGAGGTTTCATCAGTTTCCCGAACCATTTCATAAGCTTCTCTTCCACCCAACTGCCAAGCAAGTTCTCCCCACAAAGTACGAATAACAGTCCCATCACTTTTACGTTGCGGTTGACCGGGGGAAATTTTATTACCTACTAATACTGCTGTATTTACTGTTGTAGGTGGTTCTACTTTGGCATCTTCTAATACTGGTTCTAATCCCGGTAATTCCGAGACGGGAACACCCATAAACAAATGGTACAGCGCCAGCATCGCGTGGGTTTTACCACCACCAAAGTTAGTTTGCAGTTCAATTACTGGGTCGCCACTATTACCAGAAAGACGACGCAAAGCATTTGTTAACAGTAATTTTAATCCTTCTGTAAGGTATGTACGGCTAAAAAATTCTGTAGGAATCCGATATTCATCAGAACCTTCATCTAAATAAACTTGCCACAAATCCGCAGCAAATTCAGCTTCTTGATAGCGACCGCTAGCAATATCGGGATGAGGTGTGACAATTTCTCGCCAAGGCTTTAAACCTCCCGTGGGAGTACCTTCTAAGGATTGATGAGCAGCACGGCGATTTTCTCTACGGGCTTGTTCTGCATAACGAACCCGCAATAGTTCTTGTTTTTGCTTTTCGACTTCATCTGCTTGGGAAGCACAAATTGAATTGAGTAACCGCGCAATGCTATCAAGAGCGCGATGGGTATCATCGGTAGAAAATGGCTCGTTATGCGCCCAGGAATTACGTGTAACTTTTAATTCCCCAACCAGATTTTTTTCAAAGTTACCTAGAGTATTTTTGAATACGTCACGCCACAAACACCAAACAACGTGGAGTAGTTGACCGACATCTTGTTTAAGAGTTTGTTCGGTTTTACGACGCAGGGTTCGGTCTTCTGAAACATAAGGTGCAGCAACAAGTACCCATTTATCGCCATGAATATCGCGCAATTCTCTTTCAACAAAAGGATATAAGCCATCTTTTAAAAGGTCTAAGGCTCGACCTACTCGTTCGCGGTTACTAAGTGCCATAGTTTTTTTATACTAATTTTTATCTGTTGCAATACTAATTTGACCGAAAGTAAAGAGAGAGGAGGAAGAATAATTAAAACAACGCTACTTGTACTGGTGTTTCTTCGTGACTATCCGCAGTAAGACGAGAAATTTCTGACCAGGACATAACTAAGCTGTTGTAAGCTACACCTTCAGATGACCAACCTTTGCGATCGCAAATGTTATATAGTCGATAAGCTAATTCTCTGGCTGCTTCTCCGATGGTTCCCAGTTGAGATAGCAGACGTGCTGCACTGGTTTCTCCCGCACCGTCTTGTAATTCCCGAATCATGTATTGTGTTGCTTCCCAAACGGTGAGACGTTTATCGGTTTGGGGATTCCAATTTTCAAGTAATTCATCGCGTCGTAAAAGTCGCACCTTACCAGCTTTAGCGACCAGGACACCAGCATCTACTAAGCCTTGTACCGATGTGTTTTTGGCTTTAGAGAGAGTTTCCGCTTCACCGAAGGAACTTTCATTAAAAGCGTATTGTTTAAACCAGATTAAAGCAAACCGGGTTTCTGCATCAAATTCACCTTCCTCTTCGGCGAGGTAATCATCTAAGGTGAGATTGATTAGTTGTAGCGCAGTGCGAACTGACATTCGCGTACCGTCGGATTCTAAGACTTTACTATAGCGCGAGTATATCGCCATACCGGGACCAATGCTTGCTTGTGCTAAGTCAACTGGTGCGATGTTGCCTTGTTGGAGTTTTTGCAATGCGTCGGGGAGTTCGCGTTTGAGGGTGGTGACGAATTTGCGACGGGTGGTAGATGGTGCATTTTCTGGACGGGGACGGCAGACGAGGACGATGGAGGAAGCGAGAGCATTAGTACCGCTAGCTACTGTACGGTTACTTAATTCTGTCCGCATTGGTAATGTTCCGGTGATGGAAAAACCTGCTTTAATTAAGCCTTCCAACATAGTTTCCCATCCAGTTGAGGCAACAAATGCATTTGCTTTATCTTTGTCATCTTCTTCAGTTTCTGTTTGTTTGAATGCATAGAAAACTGAAAATGGATAATCGGGATTCACTCCCTGACGCATTCGTGTAAAAACTTTATTTAATCCATCTTCAAAAAACTTTTTAGCTTTGTCTTTATCACCACCAAAACGATAGGGAGTAGCAACTAATTCTTGTTCTTTTGGAACTGTAATAGTGCTAAATATATCAGGATAAATTGAGCCTAAAGAACGACGCAGCCAGACATAAAAAAAGTCAGATAGGTCAGCATAGCCAATGTTGTCATAATAAGGTGGGTCAGTACAAACAACAATTGATTTTGCGTAATTCAAAAGATTTGATGTAGTTGCATCAGCTTGTTTAACAACTCCTTTAGCACCGCAAGGAGAAGTTTCTATAACTTTTGTGACCCAATCAATTGCACCCAAAAAGTTTCCTGTTGATTCGCTTAATGGATTTGCTTCAGCAAAGTCCCAAGTCATGGGAATTGCTTGGCGAGCAAAAGTATTCCTTGTACTGTCCCTACCAGTATCCCAAGAACAAATATTTGAGTTTCTATCAGAGAGTCTATCAATTGCGATCGCCAAGTAAGTAACTATCGCATCTGCATAAGCTGTCGCACCCACACCACCTTCACAAAGCGGTAAATTATTGTCACTTATTTCAGCAGCAATAGCATCAGCAAGTATATTTTCTCGTACTTCTTTTACTAAATCTGTGAAAGTTGTTAAGGCTACAAGTTGACGTTTTGTATAAATTTCGTACCAATGTGTAATACCATAGCCACGACCACTAACCAAGTTACTGGTTTGTTGGTTCATCTCTTCTTCAGGTTTCCACTGTGGCTTCGCACTAAAAGCAATTGCTAAATGTTCTTTATCAGGAGCTAGGTAAATTCGTCCTTTATTTCCCTCAGCTACAATTCCTATAAGTTGAGTTTGATTACGTTTATTTCTGAATTCTTCACGAATACTTTCCTCGCTTGCAATTTCACCACAAGCCAAACAGCGAAATTTTGCACCTCTTCCAATCTTCGGAGGTTTTGGAGGCTTACCCTTACCAGTCTTTACCTCAAAATTCACCACAGGAGGCTTCTGACTATTATCAATAACTGGCTCAACCCAAGCTTCTTTTCCCTTCTTAGTCGAAAGCTTAAAAGAACGCACCAACGGCATTTGACAACCACAAGCCGGATTGGGACATTTCACCGTTCTTGCCCACAACCAAGCAATTACCGTCGCTTCACCACCATGATTCGCAGTTCCTTCAAGTCGGGGAACCCGCCCAACGGACTGCTCACCATACTCTTGCGGTAAATTTACCTTCGGATACAAATGTCCAATCCGCTTAAAAGCTTCATCCCGCATCCATTGTCCGTAATAGCGCACATCTTCCGCTAAACCCTGCGCTCCATATGACTCTATGTTTTTGGCTTTCTTAGACTTTGGATTAGAAATCGTTTTACTACGAGAATCGGGATTTACCGGAGGCTGATTGGCAAACTTTGGTGGAATTTCAATTAAAGCCTTGGTAATCAAAACCGCTACCGGATTAAGGTCGCTACCATGTGCTTCTAATCCCAATCTTTGCGCTTCCAAAGGTATGGAACCTCCACCGCAAAAAGGGTCTAAAACAGATGGTGGATTCCCATCAGTTGATTTGAGTATTTCTGCTTTTGCTGCGTCTAATACTTCTTTATTGGTGACATTCTCCCACTTCACCAATTGTTCGATGATTTCAAACAGACGTTTTCTCTCTTTCTCCTGGGCTTCTGGTGTAGGAAACTCATCTGGACGACTTGAGGGGTCATCTACCAATGATGCAAATAATACCGCTCGACAAGCTGCTAACGGTCGTCGCGCCCACCATAAATGTAACGTTGATGGGTGTCCGTGGCGAATTGATTTTTCTCTCGCGGACTCTTTATTTATAGCTTCAAGGGGAAGAGCGACTTCGATTAGCTTTTTGCGGTAGGTCATATTGCATACAATGAACCCCGTTATTTAGCCAAAAATTAGGTACAGCAAAATATGCCCACGAAACGCGGACAGAAGTAAAATACATCGTAAATGCTTAAATATGCCTAATTTAGGAGACTCATAACAGAGACTCCGACTAAAAATAACAGGAAATATATATAGGTTTTATTCCATGCAAGTGTAGCTGAACAATTGGGTAAAGTAAGTATTTAAAAATACTCAATATAAAATATTATTACGAATAAATGCTTAAGTATATTTAATTTTAGTAGAGAATTATCAAAGGTAATTAGTAGAAGATACAGTTATGAGTAGTGATATTGTGACAATTTGCCGTTGGTGCGTGACGCTATCAGTTAGTTTTATGGCTCAGTTCCACGCTGCCACAATTCCTGTAAATTATAATTGACGCTGGTTGCGGCAAAATCGGGTTCTTGTTGAAATGGTTTGTGTATATAGCGAATTTGACAATCATCTGCCGATGCTTTTATAGATGGTACTTGTACAATTGCCAAAATAAAATTGTCGGGTTTATTAAGTGCGGCAATGATTTCGTTTTTGGTAACAGTTACGGTTTCTGCTCCTGCAATGCGTCCTTTGACTTCGATAAACCGCAATAATCCCTCATTCCCAATACTTTGAGAAAGATTACTAGACTCAATGTCATAACCGCATTTCTCGCTACTTACATCTCGCGGTTCGTAACCCAATTTCCTTTCGGCTTCAATTACCGCAGCCATTGCTAATTTTTCTACTCTCTCCCGCGAAATTGCGACATTTTCCACATTTACATTTTGTACCGAGTTTTTCGTCAATAACCGATTTAACAAACCGATAGGTACAATCAACGCACCACCAAAAATTACTGGTGGTAATGGGGATAATTTGCGTTCTTGTTCGAGTTCGCTTAGACGTTGCTGCAATCGCACTTGCAATTCATCCGCACGCTGATGGGCTTTTTCGGAATTGATTTTGGCGTTTGGTTTACCTGCTAATTCTTGTGTCTTAAGTTCGCTAGCACGGTTATCCCAGTAATTGATTTCTTTAGTTAATCGATCTTTGACCGCTATGATTGTTTTGATAGTAAGTTCTTCTTTACGTTGTTTAATTTCTTGAAGGTGTTGGGGAACTAAGTTTTTGATAGCATAACTTTTGGCTTGTTTTTCTAAGTTATTATGTTGCCAAGAATTTTCTAAGATTCTTTCCACAACTGATTTTTCGTCATCTTTTAAAGGACGATAATCAAGATATGGTGCGTAACCAGCATTCCGAGTGTTTCCTTGCAAGTCAATTTCTACATACTGCATCCGCTTAGAAACTATTCTTCGGGAACCGTTATTATTTGTCCGCGCATCTTGAATTGAATGCTCTAAATAAACCAATGCTCGAATATTTTCGTAATGGTCATTTTCATCAACTAAAATAGTACCTTGCTTGAGTAAATTAGGTTGTTGTTTTAAAGTTAAGTTAATTGTGGCATCAAGCAACGGATGTCCCGGACAAACGAATGATGCAGGCGGTTTTCCCGGAACATTTATCAAATCCTTGTCAAAACAGATTCGCTCGTAACGTCGCAGTAAGGGTTGACTTTTTCCAATCAAACTATCTTGATTGCGGACAGTTGCTGGTACATGAGTAATTTCGTAGCGCTGATGTTCGCGCTGACGAATAGTTCCACCCAACCTTTGAAAAGCTTCTAAAAAGAAAGCAGCTATAAAATGCGGTTGTAAACGTCGTGCTTGAGCGCGTTCCATTTCGACGCGAATTTCCTGTACTTTAGCAAAATCCATTGCATCTCGCGCTAATGCACGCTCTTCCAAGAGTTCGCGTAATTTATCTTGGTCTAACTTTCCTACAACTTGATCCAATCTTGCTTGTACTTCTGATGTATTTCCATAACGAATTGCATCGATGAGCAATTCCCTTAATTCCTTTCCTGCAATAGCTGTTCCTAATACATCAAATACCTTACCACCCAAAGCCTGCTGTTCAATTTCTAACTTTCTCAATAGCGCTAGATAAACTTCCCCTTCGCGGGTTTCTTCAGCAACCAAATTCCATAAGTGACAAACCTCCGTTTGTCCAATCCTATGAATGCGCCCAAACCTTTGCTCAAGCCGATTTGGGTTCCAAGGTAAATCGTAATTTACCATTAAATGAGCGCGTTGCAAGTTAATACCTTCGCCTGCCGCATCAGTGGCAATTAATACCTGTACATTTACATCTTGAGTGAATGCTTTCTGAGCTTTGCGTCGTTCCTCTCGTCCCATTCCACCATGAATTGTGACCACAGATTCTGCACGTCCCAATAAAGTACTAATCCGTGTAGTTAAGTAATTTAAAGTATCTCGGTGTTCGGTAAAAATTATCAGTTTGCGCCGATGTCCGTCGGGATTAAACATCTCTACATTATCCTGTAGCAGCTTTGATAACTCCTCCCATTTTTTATCCGTACCGCTACGACGTACTTTCAAAGCTAATTCTTCTAATTCCTGTAACTGCTCAATCTCGCGTTTTAACTCTGCAATTGTGCTTGATGCGGTTGCCAAATCAACAACTTCCTGCTCCGTATTTTCTCTTTCGGCGGCAGAAACATCCTCGAAATCGTCTTCAATATCTTCGACATTAACGACTTTGTTTAACTCAAAATCTATAACAGCTTTCTGCTTTAATATTTCTTCTTCGCGCAAACGCTTTTCCAGACGTTCTCGACGACGTTTTAATGATTGATAAATAGCTTCCGGAGAAGAAGCCAAACGACGCTGGAGTATTGTCAAGGCAAAGCCCACAGTACCTTTACGCCCTTGATTTTCAGGAGTATCAGCACGGTTAAATTCTTCACGTACATAATCGGTAGCTTTTTGATAAAGCGATTCTTCTAAATCTGAAAGCTGATATTTAACCGTATATGCTTTTCTTTCTGGAAAAAGAGGTTTACCATTAAATTTGAGCAAATCTTCCTTAACCAAACGTCGCATTAAATCAGAAGTATCAGCAGCATGAACTCCATCACGAAATTTCCCCTCGAATCTATCGCCATCAAGTAACGCCATAAACAACTGGAAATCCTCTTCTTTTCCATTATGTGGCGTTGCTGACATTAATAAGAAATGTCGCGTCAAACTTGATAATAACTTGCCCAGTTTATAACGTTTCGTCTCCTTAATTTCACCACCAAAAAACGAAGCCGACATTTTATGAGCTTCATCGCAAATAATTAAATCCCAATCCGTCTGCGATAACTTTGCTTGTAAATTCTGATTTCGACTAAGCTTATCAAGCCTAACAATCGCCAGAGACATCTCCCCAAAAGCATTTCCCGTGCGTGCAGCTTCTATACGGTCATTAGTGATAATCTCAAATGGTAAGTTAAATTTTTTCCCTAACTCATCCTGCCACTGTGCTTCCAAACTACCCGGACAAACCACCAAACAGCGATGTAAATCCCCACGTATCAACAACTCACGTATCAGCAAACCAGCCATAATCGTTTTACCCGCACCTGGATCGTCAGCTAAAAGAAAGCGGAGAGGTTGACGTGTCAGCATTTCACTATACACTGCGGTAATTTGATGTGGTAATGGTTCAACCAGCGAAGTATGAACTGCTAACAAAGGGTCAAACAGATGTGCGAGTCGAATACGCAAAGCTTCAGATGCAAGACGAAATTTAGCACCATCAGCATTAAAACTCCAAGCACCTCCTTGTGTGACGATTTCTAAACTGCTTTGTTCATCTCCATATAGCAACTCATTCCCTAGAGTTCCATCAGCTTCCTTGTAAGTTAATTCGACAGCATCGGAATCATGCCACTGTACATCGACAACAGTAACTATACTGTTAGGTAAAATACCTTTAACCTGGGTGCCTTTTGTTAGCTCTTTGAGTTTCGCCATATTGGAGTATTTTAATTGGTAGTGCTGATTGATACGTTGTTTTAACAAAAATAAACGTCATCTCAAAGCAGCTTTTGTAAGATTTATGATACCGATTTATTTTCGTTATATGTGTATAACATTCAACATTTACGACACTTAGACAGCAATCTTGAGTGACGGCGATTACCTAACGGTAGAGCTTCGCTTAACGCCACGTCTAAAAATCATCAATTAATTTAGTATCCTTTGCCACTACTAAGTAATTAATTTGACAAATTAAAATACTATTCACTTTCTAAATACTTGTTAATAGACATAGATTTGCTAAGTGATATGGCTAAAATGAAAGCTAGAAGAAAACCAATATAAACATCAACAGATTTGTTCTTTTTGCAGTGCTTCAAACCCTTGTATGGCAAGCATTACATAAATTGTACAACTTTATTGTTCAATTTTTGAGAATAGCTGAGGCAAATTGTACAACTTTATTTGTTAGATTATCCATCATTTGCAACGATATAATAGGTATTTCAGGCTTTCAAATTGTACAACTTTATTGTACGCCCACATTTGTATTTATAAATATGAAGGTGCTCCCGTCAATACAGTTCGGATAAGCTCGATTAAACTGGGATGTTACTGGTTTTTCTCTCCCCCTGCTCCCCCTGCATCCCCCGCTCCCCCTACTTGTCTCAACAGATCAATTTCTTAACCGAACAGTATTGGGTGTAGAGTAGGTATCTCTGCTCCGCAGAATCTACTTCACCACAATTAACATCTAAACTGTAACCTACACTACAAAAACCAAATGTTAAAAAGTAACAATAACATCTTCAATGTCACTTTCTCTTTGCAAAAATAGAATTTAGTTTAAATAACAAAAAAAATTATTTTATTAACACCATGCTTTTACTAAACAAAATTTTTTATAATTCACATTCCTATTTCCAGCAATTCCTTTGATATGATAATCGGTTTAAATATTTTCTAGTAGTAACTTTTTCCTAAAGAAATTTCTTTGGTGAGATAACTAAAGAATATTTCTTTGGTTAGATGATAAATATCTAGGTTATCTAGCATAATCATTCCTAGATAAATCATTTCTAATTAATCGATTTAAATCTCGTTCCAACCACTTTTAAGATTGGAACATAATTTATTTTCATATCAACCAAATAGCACTTTGTTCATGCTATGGACTGCGCTAGTTCTTGAGCTACAAATTCATCATATCTATATAGCATTTTCAAGACTGCGTCTTTAACTACATTTAAACGCGGCATATATATTATTTAATCAAAATGAATCTACTAAATCTCGAAACAAATTTAAAAATGAATAACAATAACGCATCTCACCACTCATTGCATAAAGATATACTCTCTACTGACCATTATCTCGGAGAAAATTTTAAACACCTTTCATTAACTGCATCTTCTCAATCTCATCCTCTTAGTTTTGAAGAAGACTTTTCCAGTGAAGTTACAGATAAAGTTTTAATTTCGCAGTTTGTGGATCTCAAGTCAGACGATATTCAAGCGGAAGCGGCTTTTAAGGAAACTCCCATCTCTGTAGAGTTTATTGATGGAGAAATAGGGAAAAAAATAAGCATTCCTGTTTTCAATGACGATTTAGATGGAAATAAGGAGCTTAATTTATCCTCAAAAAACTCTTCAAAAAACTTTACTGATGACACGATTATAGGTAATAGAAATACTGCGGTTACGGTTGTAGAAGAATCGCCTTACAATAATGTTAATTCTTTCGATACATTAGCAGCTTCTGATGTAAATAATCTTGAAATAAATATCCAATCCGTAGGTGATGATGCTGGTCATTTAAACGACATTTCACTTAGTAAGATTGAAGGAAATCAGTATACTAATAACAACCAAGTTGCATCCAATGAAACTTTTGATAATCAAAGCATATTGCAAACACAAAGTTTTCAAGATGCAACATTCAATTCTCAAGATAAGGGCGACTATTTAGATCCCAGTATTTTAACAGTTCAAGGCACTGTGACTGGTGGAAGTGAAGAGGGAGTTTTACTCAACTCGAAAATAGAAAACAATCCCAGCATCCGCAACGTAGGCTTTAGAGAATTTAACAATCCCGTTGACGCTCAACAAACTTGGGTTATTATCCACGGTTGGAACGATACACCCGATGGACAATTTACAGAATTAGCACAAGAAATTGCTACTGCAAATAGTGGCGATCGCGTACTATTATTAGACTGGAGAGAAGCAGCTTATAACGCAGACAAAACTTATGGAATCGATCACAGTGCTTTAGGTAAAGGGAATTTCCGAGCAGCTAGCTGGATCGATCCGGTTGCTGAATTTGCAGTAGGAGCATTATCTGAATATTACGGAATAGATAGTCTGGCAGCTTCCCAAAGTTTAAACTTAATTGGTCATAGTTTGGGTTCTTTGGTAAGCGCGGAAATAGGAAGACTTTATCGAGACGGATTAACTGTAGAAAACGAAACTGTAGTCACGGGTAACAACGAAGGTGCTAGAACAATCACCGCTTTAGATCCTCCCTCAGCAAGAAATCGCGATGAAAATCCATTTACTATAGATCCTATTGAAGATATCTATGATATTGATGGCAGGATAGAAGGTATTCAAACCCCCGAAACATTTGCAGATGCTTCAGTATTTTCTAGAGCATATGTAGGTGAAAAAAGTATTGCCGGAAATAAGGCATTAGCTCTTGGTGCTGACGAAGCTTTTGAAATGACTTTCGGTACTAACTCCGAACTTACTGATTTTGGTAGGGAACACACTAGAGTTGTTAGTGCTTTCGTAAATACAATTAATCAACAAGGTGTACTGGGAGATTTACTTGGTTTGGGTGCTTATGAATTCCTTGAAACAATGTCCATTGATGATTTAGGAGAGTTACAAATTATTGATGGAATTCAAAAAGGTTTCAAAGGAATCATTAATGTTAACGAAGACAACTTAGTAACTTCATTAGCTGGAATATTAAAAACAGGAAATCAAGACGATATAGTTATCGGAAGTTCCAGCAATGAAGAAATGCACGGTACAGATTTGTTAAATTTTGGTGTAGATAGTCCCTACGCTGGCGACCATAATGATATTTTCTTTGGTGAATCTGGTAATGATATGATTATCGGCGATGATAACGATGATATTCTTATTGGTGGCATCGGTAGAGATATTCTTAATGGTGGTGCTGGAATAGACACATTTATTTTCAAACCCGGTGATGGTGGTGCAGATAGTAAGAGTACCAATATTATTGAAGACTTTGAACTTGGTATCGATAAAATTGGTTTGACAGACATGAGCTTCGATCAACTAACTTTTGAAGAATCATTGAATGGAACATTAATTATGGCTGGTTCAGAAATTATCGCATTCCTAAAAAATACCAAAGTCCAAGAAATCCAAAATGCAGAATACTTTGTTAATATAGCTGAAAATCAATTCTCAGTTAATTAGTAAAATGTTATTGGGCATAGGGTATAAGCCATGGGAGATTGGACAGATAATTGCTACACCGCCTTTATTCATATCTTGCACCATTCTCAAGAAAGCTAAAGAAACCCGGTTTCTAGTTGTGGAATTATTATTAATTCGTTATGACATCAGAAAGAAACCGGGTTTCTAACAATGGTGTAAGATGTCTGTTTATTTACTTGAAAGACAATTCCCTTATTTCTAGTTAATGTCGCCTATTGTCCAGCAAACTTAATATTTAGTAACACCAGTCGTCGCTTCACCGCAGTAGAAGGAAACACTACTTTTTATGCATTACCAAGTCAAGAAACCCAAATTTATCCATAAATCAGCCCTTTATGGAAGAGTGGGTAACTTATATTCAAGAATGGTTGCAATCCGGCACACAAATTTACTTCTTTGTCCACTGTCCCCAGGAATAAAATTAGCCACAATCATTAATCTTACAACTTATTAGAACAAAGAGATATAGGTGTCTTACCCCTACCTTGGAATCAAAACAATCATCATCCAAAACAACTAAGTCTCTGGTGACTTGCACTATTAGCTAGTTGTGGTAACTTGAAAGAAGTAGATAAAAATTAATCGCAAAAAGATAGAATTTCCTTGAAGGTTGGTGCAAATATTCATCTACCTTCAACGATTCTTTAAACTTCTATATGCTCGTGATGTAGGAGTAAACTTTAGCAGCAGTAAATACCATTTCAAACTTTTGGCAGTTCCCTCGTTTTTTATCAAAAAAAATTATTCCTTCTGTCAAAAAAAATTATATAAATGGTACTGCATTCACTTTTATAAATCAATTTACATTTTATATTGTAAATGATTAATAATCCTGCTTGCTAAAATTTTTCCGCTACTTTTGCGATACTGCTTTATCTCTTTGGGTAGCATTTATATATCAGGAAGTTTGTATGAACGACTTACTTTATGAAGATTCAGTGTCCTACAAAGGATATCTCATAATACCATTTGTTTTCGGTAAAGCAGATAATTACGAAATTTATTCGTATAAATTGTTATCGCAAATTGGTTCTAAAAGTCAGTATCATAAAGCAGAGAATCCCGCAAAAATTTATGGTAGCAGCATTGAGAACATAATAAATATCGCTAAAGAACACATTGAAAATAATTCGGATTTTGTTAGCGATGGTGATGTGTTTAAACACCGCTATGTATTCCGCAATAATTTAATTATTGTTTCTCAAGAAGGCGGTAAATATTATTACGACCATTATCTACCAGACTCATTAAATAATATCGCCGCACCAAAGTTATTTAATTCAGAATATGAATGCTGGTGCTGGGTAAAGCAGGGAATTAATGCGTTAAATGTAGGGCAGAAAGTTCAGTAGAAATATTTTACTTAAAGCCCTTGCAGTCTGCGAGCTTGTGATAGATTCCCAGCGGTTGCAGAATCCGGGTATGAATTTAGATTTTGAGACGTAGCAGTGCTACGTCTCTACACGAGTTTCGGTTATGGAAAAACATCAATTCATACTTCAAATCAGCAACGCCGATTCCCACGGGTAAAATCCGTGGGATTATTAATAGAATGGCAGGTTTATTCTTCTAACTTCACTCCTCTGATTGCAAAATCTAATAATTCCATAGGATGCATCACCTTTATTTGCTTACCCTGCTTATTTAAATGCTTAGTAATTTGCAAACTACACCCAGGATTTGGCGAAGCAATCATCGAAGCACCTGTATTCACCAAGTTTCTGGCTTTTTGTTCTCCTAATTCTTCTGCTACTTCCGGTTGCAGCATGTTATAAACCCCTGCGCTACCGCAACATAAAGCCGCGTCAAGAGGCTCGCGTAATTGTATATTAGGAATTTTACGCAACAGTTGACGGGGTTGAACGCTGATTTTTTGTCCGTGCAATAAATGACAAGCATCTTGATAAACCATTGTCAGGGTTTCATCTGTCAAAGGGGATAATTTAGCTGTTAAACCTACCATAGCCAAAAATTCCTGTGAATCTTTAACCTTATTGGCAAATTCCTCAGCTTTATCTTTATATTCTGGGTCATTTTCTAAAATATGACCGTATTCTTTCAAAGTATGACCGCAACCGGCAGCATTAATAATTACATAGTCTACATCCATATCTGCAAAACTATCAATCATCTGTCTTGCCAAAGCTTGGGCTTGTGCGGTTTGCCCCTGATGTTCTGGAAGTGCAGCACAACAGCCTTGAGATTTGGGAATTACCACTTCGCAGCCATTTGCGGTTAATACTCGCACGGTGGCTTCATTAACGGGGGAGAAAAATAACCGCTGCACGCATCCTAAAATTACTCCTACCCGGTAGCGTTTTTCATTCTGGGCTGGAATAATCGTAGGATAATTATCTTTAAAAGATTTGCCGGTAACTTCTGGAAGAATAGATTCCATTGCCGCTAAGCGGGGAGATATCTTTTCAAGTAAACCAGTGGCTCTAATTAATGTTGGTAATCCCAACTTTTGATAAATAAATAAAGGCACTAATAGAAGTCGTAATCTTTGGGGATAAGGAAACAGCAAAAAAATTAATTGTCGAAATAACTTATCCGGTAAACTACGGGGATAATTGCGAGAAACTTGGTGACGAGTCGCGCTAATTAATTTATCGTATTCCACACCGGAAGGGCAAGTAGTCACGCAAGCCAAACAGCCCAAACAAGAATCAAAATGTTGAGTTGTTGCCGTATTTAAAGCAATTTCCCCTTCATTGACAGCATCCATTAAATAGATTCTTCCGCGTGGGGAGTCCATTTCCTTACCGATTACCCTGTAACTCGGACAAGTAGAAAGACAAAAACCGCAATGGACGCAGCTGTCAATTAATTTTGGTTCCGGCGGATGATTATCATCAAAACCTTGTAGATTTTCCAAAGAGGCAATCTTATTTTCGTTTTTATTTTCGTTATTTTCTGAAAGTTGCATAATTAATTCTTAGTAGATGGAAATTGGGGATTGGGCATGGGACATTGGGCATTGCTAATCGGTAATTGCTAACTCGCTACTTGCGACTGATAACTGTTCACTGTTCACTGTTCACTGCACACTGTTCACTGTTAACTGTTCTCAAATCCCTCCAACAAATCTTCCTGGACTTAAGATATTTTCGCTATCAAATTGTTTTTTAATTCCTCGCA
>JBCBPQ010000074.1:0-28724 GCA_039820645.1 Cyanobacteria bacterium J06633_8
ATAAATTTCATTTAGTTACTACCATTTAACACACACTGCAGTCCATAGAATTTCTAACTCGAAATCGCTTTTAGCAGCAGCACCACCTAAAACAAATGAAACTTCCTGGTCGTTCAATTCATGCATAAAGCTTTCAGAACCATCAAACAAATCAGCACCAGCGGGACGTAATTCAGAGATTGTAATCTTAGCCATTTTTTATGTATTCCTATTTAAATTAGTGTTTTTTTGATGACGTTTGTTTTCCCTTCGTCATATTAGTATCATCACCGATTTAATAGATTATTGCTAGAGCTTAAATGATATTAAAAATGCCAAAATTTTTTTATTTACATCTCTAATTTCACTGAAATTTTAGATACTTTTATGTAGTAAATATGAAAAAAGACTAGATTTCATGAAAATTACTTATTCTTTATGACAAAATACAATCATTTATGACCTATTTTGTTTATCCGTTGTATTCCTGATGCTGAAAAGAAAAACAGCTTAAAAGCGTCCGTATTCTAAGTATTTTATTGATTATAGTGATAAAAATTATTCTTATACTGAGAATCGTCCTAAGTGTTTCATAGTAGGTATATAACAAAAAAAGCCCGTCATAATAGCGGGCTTAAAATGTATTAATTCAAACAAGCCTCGAATTTAAAAACCTTTATTGCTCAACATCTAACAAACTGTATATATCATCGGAATTAGCATTCAAATAAGGATGTTCCAAATCAATCCCCAAATGCGAAAACTGCCCGCGAATAGCCTTCATTCGCGCTTCTGGTGAATTATCCCCTTCTAACCAAGCTTGTAACAACCCATTCGCGACGATTTGACAGCGATTCATTCCAAAGCTTTCTTGCTGAGCAAATTTGCTATCTGGCTCCTCTGCTAAACCCAAACCAGGTGCTAGCTGCTTGGTAAATAGAGGAATATCTAATTTGAAATGAGATTTATTTTCTGAATAAACAGTCTCCAGTACTTTTCTCACAGCTTCATAATTGGATTTATCAATATACAACACCCCGGAATCATGACGTTTGTATTCTGCTGGGTTGTATAGCACCTTAAAGTGGAAGTAAATCCGAATTGCGTTGAGCATCTGTGTTAAACGACGCATTACTGCCACAGCCCCACCCGGAGTGAAATTAAAATACACCCTAACCATACTTTGGTGACTTTGTGATTCGGTATTACTAACTGCTAAATAAAAGCCATTTTGAATCAAGTTTTTTGGCATTCGGATAGCAACGTTATCTCCAACAACAGCATTTCGCTGGCAATCTTGAAGATGCTTTTCTCGTTCAATATGTAAAGTTAAACTACCCTTTTTGACAGCCAGACTTCCATCAGTCTCCTCCCGCAAAATCAACCAACCAGCATCAAAATAACCATCTCCACAATTACTTTCATGTAGTTGTTCGTAAAAATCTACATCAATCCCTAAAATACTATTATTGTCTAAATCTATCGGTAAATTCTTGGTTTGATTATCTAGCGCTAATTGACTTCGCAAAGAGCCATTATAATAAATACCGTAGAGAAAATTTTGTAATTGTAGACTCAGATATTTCTGCTGCATCACATTAGATAAATTTTGAAAACGAGCAACAGTTTCATCTGGAAGTTCTAAGGGTTGATAATCTGGATGAGAAATACAAAAATTAGATTTAATTTCAATATTGCTAGCAATATCTTGTAAAACATCTATTAATTGTGCATTCACACCAGTAATTTGCTGATTTTGATTAGAATCTAGTAATTGTGTCATTGTATTGTTTTATTTTCTTTCTTTGCAAATTTTATATTAGGCAGGAATTGTAATCTTTGAAGGAGCTAATTCTGCCGCAGTAACACCAAAAATAGTTGCTACCGAAGGCTCTGGATGACACAACAATGTCTTAGCTACCTGAAGCATCGCAATCCCTGTGTTACTAAAGGTTTTTTGATATTGAATCATCGCTTGAATTTGTTGAATTAAACCAAAACCTACAAACTGTACGACTCTTGCTAAAAAGTCAGTACGATGTTCTAAAATTTCTGGAAATGTTTCTAAATAAGCTTTGGTTAATGATGCCATTGAAGGCTGAAGTTCTTCTAAAGGTGTCATAGCTAAACGCAAAGATTCCTCGATGCTCAATGATTTACTAATCACCAAACTAGTTAACCAAATTTGTACGTAGCTGCTGATAAGTGTTCCTAAATCAAAAGCTGGATCTCCCCAACTTGAACGTTCCCAATCTATTAACCGTACAATGTTCTTACTAGAACAACTATCGGATTCCTGCCAATGGTTATGTAAAAGAATATTATTTATTTTCAAATCGTTATGGGTTACACAACAAGGTAAAAAAGCATCACCTACATTTGTCAAAGCTTCGCTTAAACTTTCAAACTTTTGATACAAAGAATAAAACTTTAAACCATCAGCAGGTACAACACTAAAAACCTCTGGACTAATTCTTTCTAAACCATGAATTAAATTCTTAACCATACTATCTGCATTTTTATTGGGATTTTGCAAGAATAAATCTTGATATTCTTGATGCATAAAAGTATCGCGATGGATATTCCCAATCAGAGTTCCAATTGCTGTAGAAATTTCTGGATAAAAGTAATTTTCTTCTTTATAGAAATCCATGACATCACAATAATCATCTAAGTAACGAAAGATAATTATCGAATTGTCTTCATCAAAATGTAGTAACTCCGGCAAAAATTCACCCAGGTAATTTAGTTCAGAAAATTTCTGCAACAACTCCTGAATTCTCCACTCACCTAAAAACTCACCCGCAGCTTCTCCTTTATGATTGTGTCGCTCCTGTTTCACTAGTAGCTTACTACCATCTGCTAAAGTCACCAATAAATTAAAATTCTTGGCTGCAATTGGTTCTATATTATTTATTGTTTGCTGTGGTAATTTGCATAGCTCATGCTGTACTAAATAATCAAAAACGTTGTCGCGATTCAATTTTAATGTCATAATACATTCAATCTCAAACAGGTTTTTACATGATTTTTTTATAGTTAGCAGCATCTATCATCATAGAATAATTCAATGAAAATACTGAATATTCTATGCTTTACTGCTAACTTTAACTAAGTAGGTAAAATTAAATATCAAACCTCACCCTCAATCCCTCTCCTTATTAATGAGAGGGAAGTAGGAGATTTAATTACGCCTACCTATTTAGAAGTAAGTTCCAAAGAACAATATGTTTTGTTCCAATTCATTTTAAGCAAAAAAAAATAAATCTACCTGCTTTTTAGAAAGATTGAAAAGACATAAATAAATTTTTTTTGTCCCTAGGATTGAACAAATATTGTGATACCGCTTCTTTAGAGGATGTTTTAAAAGTCTTCTTGTCCGTAGCACCCACATTCTAGATCCCCCTAAATCCCCCTTTTGAAGGGGGAATTTGATTGCGATTTTCCCCTTTTGAAGGGGGAATTTGATTGCGATTTTCCCCTTTTAAAGGGGGGCTAGGAGAATCAATAAGTGCAAGATACAACTAAACAGTTCTCAAACAATCTCTTAGAGAAATTTAGTTTGACAACAAATTAATTAATTAATATATCGTTAGAAGCAACTTCAGAAAATTACTTTCAGTCTGCGCTACTGTAATAGTTGAAGTCTTATCAATAATTTCCCGTGCTGCACTGCAAATATTCAGGTTTATTTTTAAGTTTGGCTGTATTATTCTCAACCTTAACTGGCTGTGCAAACACTCCGTTTGCAAAAAATCTTGAGAAATCCTTGCAAGCTGATTCTAGACTCAAAGATAACCCAATGGTTTTCGGTGCGAAGCAGGTAAATGATAATCCCTCATCAGCTAACAAAAGCTTACCTGCTGATTTTCCCAAAGAAATTCCTGTATACTCCAACGCTCAACTACAGTCAGTTACTCCGACTAACGATAGTAAAGGTAAAATAGCTCGGTGGATTAGTTCCGTACCAAGCAATTCCATAGTCAGCTTTTATAGCAATCAGTTTAAATCAAATAACTGGGAAATTATTAAACAACCTACAGATGGGCAAGGAGAATTTCAAGCACGGCGAAACAATTCAGCAGTTAAAGTAAGCATTGAACCCAAAACCGTCACCAACCCCCAACCAAATCAACCCCTAACTTCTACTGAAATCGTAATCGAATATTCACCAAATACCAACGCTTCGCAACTTAACGCGACTCCAACCCCTGCAAATACAGAAAATCCCGATTTTATAGGTCCCATACAACCTACAAATACAGCAAATCAACCCCAAAATATTCCTCAAACTAACCTTGAATCCCAGAAATTCGCCGATTTAAACAAAGCACCCCAACAATTACAATCAAAAATCCAAGATTTAGCAACATTAGGTGTTTTATCGGCTCCAACTAATACAGCTAAAACTAATAATCCTGCAAATCAATTTCAACCCAACAAAAATATTACCCGTCGCGAATATGCTCGTTGGTTAGTTGCTGCAAATAACGCCATGTATGCAAACTCACCTTCCAAGCAAATTCGTCTAGCAGGGGAAGCAAACAAAAGTGCTTTTAGCGATGTTAAAAAAACAGATGCCGATTTTGCCGCAATCCAAGGATTAGCTGAAGCTGGATTAATTCCCAGTGCTTTATCTGGAGATTCTACCCAAGTTTTATTTCGTCCAGATGCACCATTAACCCGAGAGCAAATGCTTCTGTGGAAAATTCCTTTAGATACTCGTCAAAGTTTACCTGCTGCTTCCTTAGATACAGTCAAACAAACCTGGGGATTTCAAGATGCAGGAAAAATCGATCCCAAAGCCTTAAGAGCCTTAATCGCAGATTATCAAAATGGCGAACAATCTAATATAAGGCGTGTATTTGGTTATACAACATTATTTCAACCAAAGAAAGCTGTAACTCGTGCCGAAGCTGCTGCTGCCTTGTGGTATTTCGGTACCGAAAGTGATGGAATCTCCGCAAAAGAAGCTTTGAAATTAAAGGAATAGCGTTCCCTCTCCTTAATAAGGGACATCCAAAAATTAAATTACGGCTATCCTGCATCTAATACGACTATCAGATTTCTTCTCCCCCTGCTCCCTCCGCTCCCCCTGCTCCCCCTGCTCACCAAAGCGATTGATTATTTTTTTAATTGGAAGTCCCTAAGGAGAGGGATGTCCCACAGGACAGGGTGAGGTTGAAAGTGTACTGCACTCAACTGAAAACCGCTATATACAACAGTAGAATATCTATTGTTACAAAGGTTTTATGTAAGATGCATGAATACTTAACCATATCTTCATGAATATTTTTTCAATTTTGTCATCGCTTAGTAATTTTACGATGGTCTATATGTTATCAATAACAAAAGCTGTAAGTACCTTGAAATAAAATCAAAAGTGCTTCACAAATCCTTTATTAACTAAGAGAATTTTCGTAATATCTAAAGGAATAAAATTAATATGAAAAAAGCATTAACAACGGCAGGTTTTGTTCTCTTCTCATTGATGCTGCCTTGTAAAGCAATGGCTAGTAATTTCAGTCAGTTCTATGTATTTGGTGATAGTCTCTCAGATACGGGTAATATTTTTACTGCTACAGGAGGGTTAGAAAATCCCGAAACAGCAATTCCTCCCAGCCCTCCTTACTCCCAAGGACGTTTTTCTGATGGGGATATATGGGTAGATTTTGTTGGAGATGAAATAGGGTTAACTCCAACTACATTCATACCACCACAAACAAATATTTCTACAGATGGTGTTAACTTCTCTATAGGAGGTTCTTCTTCCGGTTTGGATAATGCTTTGGCTCCCGGTTTAAGTTTGCCAGGAGTTTTAGGACAAGTCGGCTTATTCACCCAAAACTTGCAAGCAAATAATCAAAAAGCAGATCCAAATGGGCTTTATGCGGTGTGGGGAGGTGCTAACGATTACTTATTCGGTAATGTAACCGACATCAATCAAACAGTTGAAAATCTATCAAATGCAATTGGTTCATTAGCTCAAGCAGGTGCTAAGAATATCGCAGTATTTAACTTACCAGATTTAGGTAAAACTCCATTTGCGATCGCAACGAACAATTCCGCTCCATTGACTCAACTTGCGGTTGCTCACAATGCAGCATTAGAGCAGTCTTTAAGTAATTTTGAAGCAAATCCAAATGTGAATATTATTCCAGTTGATGTCAATTCTCTATTTAGTCGGGTAGTAGCTAATCCAGGAGAATTTGGTTTTACCCAAAATCCAGCTATTCCTTGTGTCGTAGGAGACTTTAGTAATATTAGTAGCGTATGCGATAACCCCAATGAATTTATCTTCTTCGACGCAGTACATCCAAGTTCAAAAAGTCACCGCTTAGTAGCAGATGCAACCTTGAGAGCAATTAAGCACGAAACTGTAGCCGAACCTTCTACAGTGTTAAGTACGTTAACAATTGGTGCAATAGTTACTGTCGAAGGATTAAAGCGCAAGCGCAAGAAAATATTGCGATAAATAAACTTGTCTAAAATTAAAATTAAATGTAGAGACGTAGCACTGCTAAGTCTTTCAAAGATTTTGGGAAAAACCCACCAGTGATGTATTAGACATCTCCGAAAAAGAATGTAGAGACGCTCATAGTATCGCGTCTCTACAAAGTTTCTGGGTGACGCATATCTAATTTCCCGCAGATGTCTATTGGGTTAGACACGAATTACTAGTGATATTATGTCCGGTTAAACAGTTATCATATCTGTGAGTAATGAGTAAGAAGTAAGGTCGAGAATAAACCGTTATTTTTTCAATAAGGTTATATCGTAAGTAATGAACCGGACTTGATATGAAATATTAATAATGTCAGATTCAGATTACGAGCAATTATTCCAAACAATCGAAGAATTAGTAATGCATCATTCCCCTAGTGGTGCAGAAACAGAAATTAACCAATACTTAATGCAGCGATTTCAAACTTTAGGTGTGGAGGCATGGCTTGATAGAGCCGATAATATTATTGCTAAAATTCCCGGAAAAACATCCGATTATCCGATTGCAATTACCGCTCATAAAGATGAAATTGGCGCGATTGTTAAAACTGTTGGTGAAGCAGGTATCGTCGAAGTTCGTAAATTAGGAGGTGCTTTCCCCTGGGTTTACGGTGAGGGAGTAGTAGATTTATTAGGTGACAAAGAAACTATTAGCGGTGTTCTTAGTTTTGGCTCTCGCCACGTATCTCATGAATCACCACAAAAAATGTTTCAACAAGATGTAGCCTTGAAATGGGAAAATGCTTGGATTGAAACTAAATGCAGCGCTTTAGAGTTAGAAAATGCCGGTATTCGCCCCGGAAGCAGAATGGTTATAAGTAAGCACCGCAAGCACCCCATTCGTTTAAAAGACCATATCGCCAGCTACACTTTAGATAACAAAGCTTCCCTGGCTATATTATTGGCTTTAGCAGAAAAACTGAAAAAACCAGCAGTAGATGTATATTTAGTAGCCTCTGCAAAAGAAGAAGTGGGAGCAATCGGAGCGCTTTATTTTTCTCAAAATCAACGATTAGATGCAATAATTGCTTTAGAAATTTGTCCCCTTTCTTCCGAGTATCCCATAGAAGATGGTGAAAGTCCGGTAATACTGTCCCAAGATAGCTACGGAATTTACGACGAAAATCTCAACTGGCAACTTCGCAACTGCGCCAAACAATTAAATATGCCCGTACAATTAGCAACCTTGAGTCAATTTGGTAGCGACGCTTCTATTGCCATGAAATTTGGTCACGTTCCCCGTGGTGCTTGTTTAAGCTTTCCCACCCAAAACACTCATGGATATGAAATAGCACATTTAGGTGCAATCGCAAATTGTATCGATTTATTGAAAGAATTTTGTGAGAGTATGGATAGTGGTTAGTAGATAGTGGTTAGTAGAAGAATTTATAATTAACAACTAACAACTAACAACTAACACCCAACAACAAATAATAAGTAACATTCTATTAACCCTTTGAGCTTCAGAGCCGCAATTTTCTACAATGAGTTCAGAGTAAAAAAATAAAGTTACCTATATGTTAAAAAACGTTTCCGAAGTTATGACTCCCAAGCCAATAACCGTAAAGAATGACACCCCTTTACGAGAAGCGATTAAAATTTTGGCAGAAAAAGGTATTAGCGGTTTACCTGTTGTAGATGATGCAGGTAATTTAATAGGTATTATTTCAGAAACTGATTTAATGTGGCAACAAGCTGGTGTTAACCCACCAGCATATTTTATGATTTTTGATAGCGTTATTTATTTAAAAAATCCCATTGAATACGAACGCGAGCTACATAAGGCTTTAGGACAAACCGTCGGAGAAGTAATGAGTCAAAAACCTATTACTATTTCACCTGACAAACCTTTAACAGAAGCTGCAAAAATAATGCGCGATCGCAAAATTCATCGTCTTCCAGTTGTGGATGATTCCCAGCAAATAGTTGGTATCCTGTCATTAAGCGACATAATTCGCGATATGGCGCAAGTTCAAAATTAGTTGAAAAATTCGCAACTAACAACTAACAATTAACAATTAACAACTAACAACTAATAATTTAAGAAGAGAGAATAATAAAAATGAGTATTACCCCCGATACAGTCAAAAAAAAGCTCGAAAGTGAAGATTTAGGCGATCGCCTCCGAGGAGTAAATGAAATTCGACAATTAGAACCTGCTGTTGGTTTTGAATTAGTACAAAGCGCAATTACAGATAAAAACTCTCGGGTGCGATATTCCGCTGTCAGTCAGTTCGATACTTTGGGCACCCAAGATTTAGATAAATCTTTGGATTTATTGCGGGGATTACTTCAAGATCCTGAAGCTGACGTACAAGCAGCAGCAGCAGACTGTTTGGGAGGTTTAAAATTAGTCGCTGCTTTTGATGATTTACAACAACTGTACCAATCTACCGAGGAGTGGATTGTTAAATTAAGCGTGATTGCAGCTTTGGGTGAGTTGGGGGAACCACGGGGTTTTGATATGCTCAAACAAGCACTTTCGGAAGAAAATGATTTGGTCAAAACTGCTGCAATTAGCTCTATGGGTGAATTAGGAAATACTGAAGGAGTATCCATTTTAGAGCCTTATGCTTCCAATTCAGATTGGCAAATCCGCTATAGAGTTGCTCAAGCTTTAAATCGATTGGGTACAGAGGAAGCAAAACCTATTTTAGAAAATTTGGCTAATGATGAAGTAGAAGCTGTTGCAGAAGAAGCGAAAAAAAATATTAGTTAGTTGATAGTTGATAGTTGATGGTTGATAGTTGATGGTTGATAGTTGATAGTTGATAGTTGATAGTTGATAGTTGATGGTTGATGGTTGATAGTTGATGGTTGATAGTTGATGGTTGATAGTTGATAGTTGATGGTTGATGGTTGATAGTTGATGGTTGATAGTTGATAGTTGATAGTTGATAGTTGATAGTTGATAGTTAAATCAAATCACCAACCACTAACCACCAACCACTAACCACTAACCACCAACCACTATCCACTAACCACTATCCACCAACCACTAACCACTAACCACCAACCACTAACCACCAACCACTAACCACCAACGACTATCCACTAACCACCAACGACTAACCACTAACCACTAACCACTAACCACTATCCACTAACCACTAACAACTAATTTTGCTTCGATTTTAAATACTGACGCAAACTAAATAAACTTGCTGTTTGTCCCAAAGATAGCGGTAAAAGAGATATTCCTTCTAAACGAGACTGTACCCAACCTTCTCCCCAATACCACTCATGAAACCCGTCAATTCCTTGACTCAGCAATAGTCGCAAGCTATTTGCAGAAGCTACGTCTACTTGGTGATGAATTGATAAAGGACCAATATGAGTGGTAAACTCAAAACCAGTATGCAATTGTTCTGGCATAGATCCAGAAGGGAATTGACCACTAGGCAACCATTTTCCTAATTGCATTGGATGCAATATACTTTCAGTAATTGCCTGTTGCGATGCATCTACTTCTATCCGTAGTTGACTTGTTTGAAAACTACCGAGCATTTTTACCCTCCGGCTATTCTACTAGAAAAAATTATTACTAAAGATTTGATGAACCTTACTGGTTTACCAAGTTATTTAATCTAATAGTATAGTATGTCAAATGTATCCATATGCTTGACATCTACTGATGAATATAATTTTGTTTTGTGTATTATGAGGCTTTAGATTATATTCTATCCTCTGAAAATAAACATCATACAATATAGAAAGTTTGTATATTAAGAAATGTAAGGTTAACGCATGGCGGATCAGTTAATTCGCGCGACAGCAGCCGACGGTGGTATTCGTGCTGTAGGTGCTATTACTACAAAGTTGACCTCTGTTGCACAAGAACGTCACAATCTTTCCTATGTGGCAACTGCGGCATTGGGTAGGACAATGACTGCTGGCTTATTAATGGCTTCTAGTATGAAGCGCGTAGGCTCAAGAGTCAACGTCCGAATTAAAGGTGATGGTCCTTTAGGTGGAATTTTGGTTGATGCGGGTTTAGATGGAACTGTACGCGGTTATGTCGGAAACCCCAAGGTAGAATTACCTCCTAATTCTCAAGGCAAATTAGATGTTGGTGGTGCTGTTGGCAAAGGTTTTCTATATGTAGTTCGCGATATCGGTTTCGGTTATCCCTATTCTAGTACTGTAGAACTAGTATCTGGAGAGGTTGGAGAAGACATAGCTCATTATTTACTAAGTTCCGAGCAAACTCCTTCGGCTCTTGTTTTGGGTGTATTTGTAGGAGCGCAAGGAGTTACCGCATCAGGAGGATTGCTAGTTCAAATTTTACCTAAAGCTGCTAGAGATGAAGCTTTAGTCGAAACCTTAGAATCTCGCGTTGCAGATCTTAAAGGATTTACACCTCTTTTGAGGGCAGGGAAAAATCTGCCAGAAATTTTCCAAGATATATTGGGAGATATGGGGCTTAATATATTTCCAGAATCCCAAATGTTACGGTTTCATTGTGACTGTTCTTTTGACAGAATGCTAGGAGCTTTAAAAATTTTGGGAGAAGCTGAACTGCAAGATATGATTTCTAAAGATGATGGAGCAGAAGCAACTTGTGATTTTTGTGGCGAGGTATACCAAGCCAACAGCGAACAGTTAGCCCAGCTAATAGCCGAACTAAAGGCAGAGTCTTCTGTTTAGAATGTACGTATAAAAAACTACTGATAATTACGAGGAAGTAATGGTATCTATGGAGATATAATAATGCTGTCAAAATAGCTTTTTCAATAACACAGAAAGGTGCTATAGTAACAGCGATTTTCGCTTCCTCAAGTCAACAAACCCCTGTTAATATAATTTGGTGTGAGAGATGGCAGAACGGGATATTCCAGATGGCTGGTCATCAGCTAGAAGAACGCAGTCAGATGATATGACTCGATTATTCAACACGGAACAATCCGCCGATGGTAAATATGGTTTCCCGGGTACTGGTTCTAACTCTAAATCGGTGTCAAGCAAAAATAAAAGCAATTCAAAAAAATTGACTTTAAAAGGTCATTCAAAACAAAATGTTCCGGCGGATAGTGGTTCTGGGAAGTTACCGCGCTGGCTAACAAGTTGGATTCTATGGGCATTTTTGCTCGCTTTCGTACCCGGTACGATAGGATTTATGGCAATGGCGATTTTGTTCAAGCTGCCTTCGGCTCCTAACTGCCCTTCAATTTTTTGGCCTTTGGCTAGTGCTTCGGTAAGAATGCACTGTGCTCAAGTTGCGGCTTCTAAGGAAACGGTAAAAGATTTGCTGCAAGCGATTGATTTGGTCAAGAATTTGCCACAAAATCATCCATTGCGTTCCGAAATTGATCGCAATGTGCAAGATTGGTCTCGTGATATATTGCAGTTAGCCGACCAAAGTTTTCAGGCTGGTAGATTAGAGGAAGCGATTGAAATTGCTCGTAAAATACCTGAAGATCTTTCTGCTTCTAAGTTAGTAGAAGATCAAGTTGATAGATGGAAGTTAACTTGGTCAAAAGCTACTGATATCTACAAAAAAGCAGAGGGTGAAATGCGCGAGCAGCGCTGGCAATCTGCTTTCATGCAGTCGGCAAAGTTGCTGCGTTTAAATAATAAATTTTGGGCTAGTACCAAGTACGAAGAATTGAATAAATTGATTCTTGGTGCTAAAGAAGATGGTCAAAAGTTGGCAAAAGCTGAAAGCTTATCAAAGTCTAAGAATGTAGAGCAAATACTTAAAGCGATTAAAATAGCTCAGTCGATAGGCAAAAACAGCTACGTTTATCAGAAAGCTCAAGAAGCAATTCCAGATTTTGGAATGAGAATACTGGAATTAGCAGAGAATAAATTAGAACAAAGGGATGCAGATGAAGCTATCTACATAGCTCAAAGGATTCCACCAATTTCCTCAATAGAGCCGGAAACTACTGATTTTATTGCTTTAGCTGAAGCCCAAAGAAATGCTTGGACGGGAACAATTTCTGGTTTAGAAGCTGCAATTGCTTCCGCAGAAGAAATTGATTCAAATAGACCAATTTATCAAAAAGCCCAAAAACTGATTGCTGCTTGGCAATTAGAAATAGAGGACGTTTCTCGTTTAGAAAGAGCCCGAACTCTTGCTTCTCAAGGTTCAATCGGCGACTTATCCGCCGCAATTGCCGAAGCAAAAATGATTCCGTCTAACAATCCCCGCGCTAAAGAAGCCAGAAAAGAAATTAATAACTGGGCTTCTCAAGTACAGACAATTGAAGACAGACCATATTTAGAACGTGCCGAAGAACTGGCACTATTTGGAGATCCTTCTTCCTTGAAAGCAGCGATCGCCGAAGCAAATAGAATTCGTCGCGGGCGTTCTTTGTATCGGGAAGCACGTAAAAAGATAGCCACTTGGAGCCGTAGGCTTCAGCAAATAGAAGACCAGCCTTACTTAGACCAAGCACGCTCCCTTGCCAATACTGGTGATTTGAGTGCAGCAATTCAAACCGCAAAACAAATTGGATCGGGAAGAGTACTGTCAAGACAAGCGCAAAGAGACATAAACGAATGGCAATCTGAAGTCTCTGCTAAAACCAATTGGAGAAAAGCGCGAGAAGTTGCATTAGGTGGAACTCCAAAAGCTTTGTCACAAGCTATTAGGTTAGCACGGCGCGTACCTAGAGGTACCGCATTGCGTTCCGACGCAAGGATTGCAATGGATCAATGGAGTCAGCAATTATTTGATATTGCCCGCACTCAAAGTCAATCGGATATTCTACGTGCTATTGAAACTGCCAAGTTGGTTCCCAGAGGTACTCAAGCTTACGGACAAGCACGACAGCAAATCAGCACGTGGCGAGATTATCTCAATCCCCCTGCACCAGAGCCAGAACCGCAGGTTGTTCAGCCATCAGTACCCGAAACCCAACCCCAAGCCCAACCTCAACCCATAACTGGTAATACTTTGTAATCAGTTATCAGTTGTCAGTGAACAGTGAACAGTGAACAGTGAACAGTTATCAGTTATCAATATAGCTAAATTTTAGTGTCAAGGGTTCCCAGCTTAAAGCCAGGAACCCTTCCGCTTCTGTAAGCTTTTTGCATATAACTAAACAACGACTCTGGAATCTACTGTCATAGTTGATTCAGCAATGCCAAATTTTACAAGCAGCTTGGAAGGTGAAGCAAAATCTGCTAGCCAAACAAATTATTTTTGCTTACAATAATGCGTTATATTTAACTGTATAAAGAAATTTTTATAATTGGAATCTGTATCGCATCAAAAATTTGACATGGATTCCCATTTTAAAAAATATTTGTTTCTCTACCAATAATTCTCTCACAGTTCAAGCTTTTTTTCTTCAAGTAATTTAAGATACTTAGTAATTGTTCTACATTCGTTGCAAACTCAGTAGTAGAATAGTTTTTGAAAATTCTACACTCAACTGATAAACACCTCCATGGACGAAGAAACAATTATCGAAAATATCGAAAATATAGACTGGAATCAGCTTTCCTTGGAGCAGTTAAAATTACTTCAATCTAAAATAAGCAAAGCAATTGATATTAAGAGGCAGGGCTTAAATTTGACCAAATCGAATGACAAGATAACCCTAATTCATAGGTACAAGGCAAGTTTAAGCAAAGTCTCTCCCAAGCATCTACGTAGTTCACTATCTGAATATAATAAGTGTGTGTTTGGAATCAGCCTGGGAAGCAAAAATTTTATTGATCGTAAACGTATAGAAGCCTGTATCAAATGGATTAGCGAAAACTTTCAGGCTTGCGTAGTGCTAGTTTGCGATAGTATATATCGACTTACAATCGAGCTTAGACAAGGACTTACAGGGGATGAAGCAAAGCTCTTGGCAATTAGTAATGGAGAGAAGTTTGTCAACGAAAACTGTTTCTTGTTTGAGCAATACTCCCGAAGTTGTGAATTTGAGTTTAAAATGGCTTCGCAAATTGAGAAGCAATTAGAATTTGAGATTTATTACCAGGAACTCCAGTGTCTTTATCAAAATAATCAATCCTTTCAAAAAATTATAAACTCATTTGCAGAGAAATATATCGATAGAATTGAAAAGCTAAAAGAGGAAAATAAGCACATAGAACATTCTCTCCAGGAAAAAATGTACCTGAGTACAACCTACATTCTTGAAGAGTCGGCTTTAAGTGCTTGTCTTGTCAAAGAAGGATGGTCAGTTTTTGTTTATCCAGGTTCAATCAAAACTTTTGAAGAAATTTCGGAGGGTTTACACCCAGAAGTACCTGAATCTCTCAAGCAGATGGTCTGGGTAAGCTTACGTTTCAGACAGAATTCCTTCGTTGGTGATTCCACAGTAAGGGAAACTAAAAATAATCATTATTGAGTCAATTATTAAAATAAATTGAATTCACAAAATATATAATTTACTTTGTTGTAAAATTAACACTGATAATTAAGGGTAACAACTATGACCACTGCAACCACTTTAACAGGGACATCATATGCCAAGAAGAGATACAACGTCACTGCACCTGTGAACGTTGATGTAGCAAAAAATTATGTCAGAGCAATAGTGGCGATCGCCAGTGCAGATGGTGAGTTAGCTCAGGAAGAATTAGATTGGTTTGTAGAAGAACAACAGATGCTGGGAGCACAATCAGATTTTATAGAAGAAAATATTATAAAATTCGATGGCAAAAATGCCAATATTGAAGAACTATTGGGTGGAATTCATTATGATTTTTCACTAAATTTCCGCCGTAGTATGTTGTATCAAGCCATCAAAATGAGCCGTGCTGATGGAGTGTACCATAATAAAGAAAAAGCAGCTGTTGCAAGAGCAGCGCAAATTTTAGGAGTTGAACGCAGTGTAGTTGCTAGTCTTGAGTCTTTGGTAGAAATAGAAGAGTCCGCAGATAAGTTAAGACTAGCGTTATTTGAAACTGACGTTTAAGAGTTTAATTTGTGAATTATTATCTTTTTAGTTAATTTTTCGGCGTTGTATAAGTATGGGATATTTAATCGCTTCAAGCACGAATTAATCTCGCATTTATACAACGCCGATTTTTTTATATCTTTCAATGGGAATATCAAATAAACAAATCCAATCAATATTTTTTGGAGGAATTTGCAATTTTTGCATGTCTAGTAAAAAGGAATGTTCCAGTTATGATTTATCCGGGTTCTTTCAGTACTTTGACAGAAATTGCAGATGGTAAGTATCCAAATATATTGCAGGAGTTGAAAGAACTAACGGTTGTATCACTTCAATTGAAAAAGAGGTGAAAGAAGTAAGTGTGAATTATTATAATAAATCAGAAAGTTGGTATATGAAAGAACTGAAGCAATTGTAATTCAATTCTATTCTTAAAAGCACAAACAAATAGTATCAGTAATATCTTTTCCACTTACATCATAATCAAAAAATGTGAGCAACAAAACTCTGCGTTCCTTTGCGCTTACCTCTACATTCCTCTGCGTTTAAAAAATATATTTTGAGATAATTCTCAATAACTCAAACCAAAATCAGCAATTAGTAATTAATATTACATATTAATTGTTGATTGTACAAGTATTTTAAATTACTTTCTCTCGCTCTCAGGTTTTCGTCTCAATCTGTCTTACCACAGTCAAAGCTGAATAACTCACCCCTGCTGTACCTTCACCCGGATGAGTTGAATCACCTACCAACCACAAATTATTTATCGGTGTACGATTTGCAAAACCAAAAGGACCAAAAGTAGGAATTCTTTGCCCTATACCACCAACAATTCCTTTATCTCTAGCTGTGAAATTATAAAAAGTACGAGGTGTTGCTGCTTCTACATGAACAATGGTTTCTGGTTTCAAGTAGAAAAATTTTCCCAGATGAGATATGGCTTCTTGTGTAAATTGTTCTTTTAAATCATCGTAATTTTCCGGATTAAACCATCTATCTGCATCTACGAAAGAAGAAGCAATTATTGTTGCTTTACCGGCAGGAGCGCGCCCATCGTTAGCACGACTCACAGAAACGAATAGAGAATTATTTTCACCAATCGGACCATTAGCATCATACAAAAATTGTAGATGTGGCGGACATTCTAGAGGAATTGCACTTTCGTCAACACCCAAATAAATTACAAATGCACCGGATGAAGGAGGTAACTTTTCAACTCGCTTTTTATATCCTTTAGGAGCTTTTTCTCCCAATAACTGAACTAAATTTTGGACAGTGACATTTGCTACTACATGATTTGTCGCTTCAGTCCAAACTTCTCCGGTTTTTTGGTTGCGAATAACTACCGCACTAACTTGATTATTCTCGACTTTGACATGCTCTACCGTATGACGCATCAACAACTTACCGCCATCCCTTTCCAAAGATTCCACAAGGCGATCGCTCAATACCTGCATACTTCCTTCTAGATGATATAATCCTTGCGGTTCCTGAGATACGCTTAATGCAGTAGCAGCATAAAGTAACGCGGTTTCTTCTGCATTAACTTGGGAATATAACTTCAATTGCAAATCTAAAAAAGTTCGCAAGCGATGATTATCGCCTTGTCGGGTGAAACGTAAAGCATCCCCGACAGTAGATAAAGTATAGGGAACCGTAACTAAAGTATCCGGACGTACTGCCGTAGTTAACTGTAGTAAATCCCACCAGTTACGTGGTGGTAATACGGGGTCCCGCGCTTGAAATCTCCAGCTTGCTTGGAATAAGGTTGATAGTAAATCCCAGAAAGGTTTGCTACCGGGAAACTGTCGCAAACGTTCTTGATGCCATTTCTCGGGATTTCGCCAAACATTGATAGGAGTACTTTCTCCCGGTAAGTATACCGCACAAGCAGGGTCGCAAGGTGTAGCTGCGGGCAAATCTATTTCTAGCTCAGAAAAAATCCGATGATGAATTCCTCCCGATTCCAAACCAGCTACCTGAGTAGCACCGACATCAAAAGTAAAACCCTTGCGTTTAAACGTAGAAGCACAACCTCCCGGTACAAGGGCTTGGTCTAAAATTAATACTTCGTAACCTTTATTGGCGAGTAAAGCACCTGCGGTAAGTCCGCCAATTCCAGCGCCAACAACAACTATACGCGATTTCCCCTTCCCATTTGACATAGATATTTAGTTAATTTTTCTTAATATATATTTATTATTTTATAACTTTTGGGGTGTTATGGGGTTTGGTATTATTGGCAGAATACAAAGATTTAGCGGTAGTACTCCTGTTTGGTTAGAAGTTATTTGAGAGGGTGGAAGATTCATATCTTGCAGATGGAGGATAAACCGGGTTGCTTACAAATCACTCAACGAGCAGGATTATGCTTTAAGTTCGGAAAAACCCGGTTTCTTTGTGCTTGTTGAGAATGGTGCAAGATATGTGAACAGGGATAGAGAAAAAGGAAAGCCGATGAAATCCGCATTACACAAAAGAATAATTGAGATATTAAAAATATTTTCTAAAAATAATCAACAGTTTAATCAGAAGGTAACTTTTAGTTAAAAGACGGACAAATATTATGATTTTTGCTTTGCTTTGTTACAACACAACCAGCATATTTTCCAATTGGTTTATTTGATGAAGTATACACAAGCATTGCTTCTGAACTATCGGAGTTTGCATATTTAATAATTAAATCACCATCTACGAATCCAAGCCCTTTAATATTTCTCAGAGGGTAAGTAGAAAATCTATTATTTATTTCTCTTTCTCCAGGAACTGCTACTCGATGAACAACATAATTATTCCAATTAGGTTTGGGTTGAAGAATAAATACTGCGCTTATATTCTGTTTCAAACAATTTTGTAACAAGACTCCAACTGCTAAATTACCTGTTTGTTTATCTACCTCTATAGTGTGATTTAAAAACCTTTTTCCCGATAAGGTTTGGCGTTGAAGTTGTTTTCCTTGGCAAGTTTGCGAGTCTAGTACTCGTACTTTTAAACTTCTAGCTGGAATATTTTTAATAATTTTGCCATTGTAAATTCTAATGGTGCTTCCATTTCTAATTACCCGCAGTTTAGGAAGACTAGGATTGTTTGTGTTTATCTTAACAGGTGTAGGGGGTATTAATTGAGCAGTAGCTGGAGTTGCTATCATCATATTTGTAAAGATAGCAATAATAGGTAATATTTTCATATTTATCGTGGTTTACTTATGAAAGTATATTGATATATACCACTAATAAAAAGTCAATTCCAGAAGCTAAATAGTTAATAACATAATTTTTACAAAGATGAATTTTAGATAAAAATGTAAATAAATGTAAATATTGGAAATTTGATTATGCTTTTAAATGATTGTTAAAGATTTTTATATATTGCTTATTGAAGTAGATAAAACAAATATATTTATCATATAGCTGATATTTTATATATTTTGCTTTTGCATCACAGAGTACTTTAGATATACTTTGAAACAAGCATACATATTACAGAACTGACAATATTTTCACGGTGACTCCTTGGTGTATGACGCTACAAGTCTTATTATTCAAAACTCGGCTGTAAATTGAGTATTTTCGGTATTTAATGCAGTCATAGTTATGATAAAGAAGTAAGACGCTCAGATTCATAACTAGAAATGTCCTCAACTCTGCTCAAGTTTCCTCGTCTGAATGCCCCGAAGCTACAACACTTACCCAATGGTTTGACGATAGTAGCAGAGCAAATGCCAGTAGAAGCAGTAAATCTTAATTTATGGGTTGATAGAGGTTCGACTGCTGAAAGTGATGCTATTAACGGAATGGCTCACTTTTTAGAGCATATGATTTTTAAAGGAACTAAGCGACTGGCAAGCGGAGAATTTGAGCGTAGAATTGAAGAGCGTGGTGCCGTAACCAATGCCGCTACTAGTCAAGACTATACGCATTACTATGTAACTGCGGCTCCCAAAGATTTTGCTGAACTTGCACCTTTGCAAATCGATATAGTAATGAATGCCTGCATTCCCGATGAGGCTTTTGAAAGGGAACGTTTAGTGGTGCTTGAAGAAATTAGACGCAGTGAAGACAATCCCCAACGTCGTACTTTTAGCAATGCAATGGAAACTGCTTTTGAGAGGTTACCATATCGTCGTTCGGTATTGGGACCAGAAGCAGTTATTTCTCAACTTCAGGTAGAGCAAATGCGCTCTTTTCATGCTCAAAATTATCAACCGAAATCAGTTACTGCTGTGGCTGTTGGTAATTTACCTGAAGAACAATTAATTGAGATTATTGCTGAGGGTTTTGCTGATATTGAAAAGCGGGATTTAGGTAATATTGAAACTCAAGATATAAATTTACTACAGTCAGAACCTAAATTTACAGAAATTGTACGTAAAGAATTTTTTGATAAAAATCTTCAGCAAGCAAGATTAATTATGCTGTGGCGAGTTCCTGGGTTAATGCAATTAAATCAAACCTATGCACTAGACGTACTTTCGGCTATATTAGGGCACGGACGCACATCGAGGTTATGGCGTGATTTACGAGAGGAGCGCGAGTTGGTTAACTATATATCTGTAAGTAATATGACCAACCAATTACAGGGGACTTTTTTGATTGCGGCTCATTGTGAAGTAGAAAATTTAGCTGCTGCGGAAGTTGCAATAATTCAACATATTCGCAACATTCAAACCGAAATACAAGAATCAGAAATAACTAAAGTTCGCAAACGTGTAGCCAATAGGTTTATTTTTGCAAATGAAAGACCTAGCGATCGCGCTAATTTATACGGATATTATCAAACTTTGGTAGGTGATTTGGAACCTGCTTTCGATTTTCCCTATCATATTCAATCACAAGATAAAGATACTTTGATACAGGCTGCAAGAACGTATCTTTCCCCAGATGCTTATGGGGTGGTGGTGATGAAACCGGGAAGGAGTAATGAGTAATGAGTAATGAGTTAGGAGTTAGGAGTTAATCAACAATTATCCGTGGAATCAGCGTAATCCATTTAATCAGTGTTCGATTATTGTGTTTTATTGAGCTGCAAAGTGCTGTAAATTCAAAATATTAACTCTTGACTCACAACTTGTAACTCTTAACTTACAACTCATAACTCCTAACTCATAACTCCTAACTTTTCCAAATGATGTGGACTGAAATTGATGCTCAAATTAGCCAAGCTACTGAGGAAAAATTCCAAACCCAGCAGCGACGAAGTGTTTCTGGTGGGTGTATTAACCAAGGTTATTCTTTAAGCGATGGTAATAAGACATATTTTGTCAAGTTAAATCAAGCAACGCAGGTGGCGATGTTTGAAGCGGAAGCTTTGGGTGTACAACAAATGTACGATACTAATACCATCCGGGTTCCCAAACCTATTTGTTATGGTGTGGCGGGGAATTCCTGCTATATCGTTTTGGAATGGCTGGAAATGGGTAGGGGTGATAGTAAAGCTTCTGAGGAGATGGGTAGGAAGTTAGCTCAAATGCATCAACAATCTCTCAGCGAAAAGTTTGGCTGGGATATGAATAATACCATCGGCTCAACTCCACAAATTAATACTTTCACTGATGATTGGGTAGAATTTTGGAGTAAGCACCGTTTGGGATATCAGTTTCAATTGGGGAAGCGTCGCGGTGGTAATTTTCCTCAAGCTGATGAATTATTAAATGCGATTCCCGAGTTGTTAGCAGGGCATGAAGTGCAGCCATCTTTGGTACATGGTGATTTATGGGGAGGGAATGCTGGATTTACCGTAGAAGGGGAACCAGTAATTTTCGATCCGGCAACTTATTTCGGGGATAGGGAAGTTGATATTGCCATGACGGAAGTTTTTGGTGGTTTTCCTGCTGCTTTTTATCAAGGTTATAACCAGGTGTTTCCCCTGGATGATGGGTATGAGAAGCGGAAGACTTTGTATAATCTTTATCACATTTTGAATCATTTTAATTTGTTTGGTGGGGGGTATGGTTCCCAGGCTAATGGGATGATTTCAGGGATTTTGAGGCGTTGAGAATTGATGTAAAAACCATAGATGTAGAGACGCGATATATCGCGTCTCTACAAATTGGCAAATTCAAAAATTAATCTTCTTCTGCGATTTCCAAATCGTAGGCTAGGCACAGGGATTTGAGGTTTTCTCGGAATCGCGATCGCACTTCATCTGGGGAGATAATTATGCAGTCTTTACCGTATCTGGTAATTTCTCGGAAAAACCAAAATGTTCCAGATATATTTCTCACAACTCTTCTTATGGGTGGCTCTTCTTCTAATTCGCTGACAAATACATCTTCTGTTTTACGCTCGTAAGCAAAAGCTAGTCTACCTAATAAATGAAACTCTACTGCTATAGTTTCTAAATCATTTTCCCAAGGTTTATCAATGGAAACTACGGCAGCTTCTTGAATTCTATCTAAACGCAAAGTCCAATTATGACGCAATCCTTCTACGTCTTGATTCCCTTCGGATTCTTCAGCACGACACATTAAATATTGACGCTTTTCTATGGGTACAACTCTAGCGTGTAAAACTGTGAAACTCCACACCCGCTCTGCTGCATCTTGATAGGATAACCGAAACGGTTGCTGTCGGTGAATCAAGTTATCTATCTGTTTTCTCCAAGCTGGTAAGGGATTATCAAGAAAGGTTTCGATTTCTTCTCGGAAAGGAAGGGTTAATTCGCTTCTGGATTTTAATAATTTTGCTATTTGCTTGGCTTCATCGGTTTTACCCAAGTCTACTAATGCTTTACGAGCTGTTTCTAAAGCTTTGATACGTTCGTTTGTCCAATCGTTGTTAGGAGCAATGATTAACTGACGACGCGCTATTGATTCTACCAGTTTTGAGATATTCGGACGCTCTCCCCAAGTACATCCAAACTCTAGTGCTAGATTTTCCAACTCTGTTTTATCTCTATCTGAAACTGAAAGTGTTATGGATTTACCTTTTCTAGTCATAAAAATATACGGACACTTTTATACTTATTTCTATTGTCAATCTATATTTTGGATGCCATGATGTGATTAATCAACAAGTTACGGACACTGTTTAAGGATATGTCCAATTATAGTATTCAACTCAAATCTATATATTCTTGTCCTGCTGATGAGATACCCAAGGATGTTAATCTACCACAAGGATGGACGCTTGCATGGCATCAATTAGAAACACTCAAAGCATTACGCAATTCTGATATAGACGTTGTAATCAATACTGCTATGACGGGTGATGGTAAGAGTTTAGCAGCTTATTTAGAAGTACTTCAGGGAAACTGTTACGCTATCGGATTATATCCTACTAACGAACTTGCTCGTGACCAAGAAACCCAAACGAAAGGATATATTGAAATATTTCAACCAAGGAATGAGCCTCGGGTGACAAGGTTGAGTGGTGCTGATTTAGAAATTTATGCAGAAAATGAAGGTTTAAAGAAAAGTAGCGCAATTTCAACTCGTACTCTTCAATCGGAAGTTGTTCTGACAAACCCTGATATCTTCCATTATTTACATCGTGGTGCTTATTTGACACCTGATGATAGTCCAGATAAATTATGGGGAAGGATTGATAAGGATTTTGATTTATTTATATTAGACGAATTTCACGTTTTTGCAGCGCCTCAAATTGCTAGCGTTATCAATACGATGCTTTTGATTCGGTTTACAAACCGTCGGAAGAAGTTTCTGTTTCTTTCTGCTACACCGGATAAAAATTTAATTGGGAAGTTACAAAAAGCGGGTTTTCGTTGCAAGTTGATTAATCCTTTGGATGAAAATAAGTATATATTTCCGGATAGTTTAGCAGAATCTATTGAGTTAGAAAATCAAAATTGGCGACAGGTTTCGCGTCCGATTTACTTAAATTTTATATCTTTAGAACCAACTTTCAAAGCTTCAGAAAACTGGTTAAAAGAAAATAGTAATTTGATTTTAGAATATTTTCAAAATTATCCCGGTAGTAAAGGCGCAATTATTCTCAATTCCATTGCAGCAGTTAAAAGATTGGTGCCATTTTTTGAGGAGTTATTACAACCTCATAATTTAACCGTTGGTGAAAATACAGGTTTATCTGGAAGGACTAAAAAAGAGCTTTCTTTAGCAGCAGATTTAGTTTTAGGTACGAGTACAATTGATGTTGGTGTAGATTTTAAAATAAATTTTCTCATATTTGAATCAGCCGATTCGGGTAATTTTATTCAACGTTTAGGAAGATTGGGAAGACATGGTGGGTATGAAAAAGATGGTGAAGATATCAAGTTTCACAATTTTACAGCTTATGCGTTGATTCCTAACTTTTTAGTAGAGCGTTTATTTCAAGGAGATTCACCACCTTTACAAGGGAACGGTATTTATAATCGTCCTTTTTTTCACAATACAATTATTGATAAATATCGAATAATCAACGATTTTAGCGGATATTATCGTCGTTGGGCTGGAGTACAGTCAGTTCAACTTTCAAAGAAACTTCAGCATAAAACGATTAAACAACAATATGCTGAAAGTGCAAAAGAATTTAGTAAAACTTGCGAATCAGTTTTTGAAACAAAATTAAAACCTGTCTTTGGATGTATTAAAGGATGGGAAACTAAATGGAAAGAAATTTCTGATAAAAAAGGAAATCCCATTGCTGAAAATGCAGGAAGTTTTCGAGGTTCAAGTAGTTTACTGTGTGGAATATATGATTTAACAGAAGTAAATGTTGCTGATAGATTTAAAACCTACGATTTACCGGGAATTGTCGCTAATTTAAATATTGAAATGTGGACGGAAGCTGGATTTATCAGAACTTTGAAAGAAACTGCTTCTCGTATTAAACAACCGATTCCTAAAGGTAGATTTAATTACTGTTTGGGATTTATGAAATTGCGTAGCTATCGTGAGGAAAGATTGAATTGGAAATTTATTTATTCTGGAGATTTACAACCGATAGCCGATGCTTGGAAAGTACAGGTATTAAAAGGTATTGAAATTTGGCAACCTGATAATATTTGGATTGGTGAAATTAATAAAAGATTGAAGAAACAGGGTTTAGTTTGTTATGTGTTGCGTAATCCGGTTACAGAAATACGGATGCGGTTACGATTAGCGATGCATTTTCAAATATATCCGATTTGCGATCGGAACAGTATCAATGATGCTACTGCACCTTATTCTATAGCTTTTAGTCAATCAGCGTTGTTGTTGGATACTTTAGCTTATAGGTTTAAGGGTGATGGGGGTGAGAATTGGATTTGTTAGGCTCGTAGTTGCGCTTCAGCGCCAAAAATGTCGAGGGCTGTAAGCGAAGCTTTCTCGCAGAGTAGCGTAACTACGAACAAAAATATATTACTAAAATGAACTGATATTGAACCCAGACAAGTTTTTAGAGCTATTAGTTTTGCATTACAGCAATATCCAATTTATGTCGAACAAATTAACTCTTATTTAATATCATTGAGTGAAGACAATGACTAGCAAAATAACAGATTTCTAAAAACTCAACAACTATCGATATTTGATATTGAATATTCAGATTATAATTGGTTGGAAGATGAAGATGTAGATTTTATTTTTGAAAATATTAGGCTCGTAGTTGCGCTTTAGCCCTTGACATTTTTGGCGCTGAAGCGCAACTACGAACAACAATATATGACTAAAAAAACAAAAGATTTAGAAGAAAGCAAACAATTATCATTATTTGACATGAAAGATAATTCAGAATATTCCGATTATGATTGGTTAGAAGATGAAGATGTAGATTTTGGTTTTGAAACTTCGGATAGAACGATTGAAACTGCTCGGGAATTACTTACATACAAGCTGTTACGAGAAGCGGTTGAAGCACAAAATCCTGATGATGAAGTAATGGCTGATTTTGCAAAGTATGTATTACCGAATCTGTTAACAATAGCTATCGGTGTAACTGCGAAAGGTGGTAAATATTTTGATAAATTAGATGAAGAAAGAGAAGCTGAAGGAAAAGCTAAAGTTAGAAGGGATAATGCTGCTGACCAATCTTTAAATACTCATCTACTTAATGGGTTATTTCCTGCTAATTTAATTGAACGGCGATTAGTACAACTTGATACTACAGCTAAACGAGTGATAGGAGAAGTAGAGCGTCGTTTGGTAATTGCTGGGTTTATCCTCCACGACTTTGAAAAATTCCCAGATGTACCGGGAGATTGTCGCAAGTTATCTATAGACGAACACCGTCGAATTATTGATGAAAAGGTTCGTCAATTGGGTTTGGATAAGTTTATCAATCATAATGAACCGGAAGCTTATCAAGAGTATCTCGATGATTTGTTGTGTATGGCTTATAATGCTCAACGACGTTGGGATACGAACTGGAATTTTTCGGAGTTTGGGTTAAATCCGGTGATGCGCGATCGCACTCTTCGGTGTCTGACAGAATTAACCTGTTTGGCTGATTCTTTGGCTTCTATTATCAAGCATCCTCAAGACGCAGAAGGTTATAAATTTAAGGAACTTCTTTCAACTTTGAGCGATGGAGAATTACAGCTTACTTATCACAGTATTGCTGAAAATAGGGGTGTGTTAACAAATGTTGTAAATAATGCTTTAATTGCGGCTCATACTAGTTTAAATACAGAAGAAAATATTTTTTATGAGCCGTTATTATATTTACCGACGGGGGTAATTTATCTAGCTTCAAGGGATGCTCCTTGTATATCGGAAGAAGGTTTACCGGAAAGAGTTATTAATACTATTAAATCGCTTTGTGCTAATCAATTACGATTGCGACAAACTGGTTTTGGTAGAGATGGGAAGGGGATGAAGTATGCTGATTATTACAACTTGTTTTTTGATGATGTTGGTTTAATGCAGGTTGGTTTGGATGCTACTTTAAGAATTTTACATCCGAAGAAAGATTCTGTTGCTAAAAGTCGTAGCGATAATTTAGTAAAGTTTCAGGAGAAGGGTGTTTTAGCGTCAGATTTTGATTTAAAATTTACCGATGATATTAGAATTGACCAAATAGCAGAATTTGGGGATTTAATCAGTAGAAAAATTTGGGGTGAGAAGGTTAAACAAATTGCAGCTTTACGGAAGAAGGATAAGAAGTTAGCTGAATTACCCGAACTTGATTTAATTCATAAAGTTGTAGAATTTTGGAATTTAACTGAATATTTACCTCAAATTAGAGCTATTCAACGAATTAACGAGAGTCTTAAGGAAAATAAATTAAAAGGTAATACCGGGGGTGTTCCTTATGAATGGTATTATCTAGCTGCTAAATATCTGGAAGATAATCCGGGAATTGAGGATGTAAGGGAAGTTTGTAAACCAGTAATTAGTTTTGTACAAAGTTTGATTGAACCGATTATTTCTCAATACCAAATTGCTGACGGTTGGGATGATTTACGGTTGTGGGTTCAACGGGTGGTGATGTTACCGGGTAGTAATCAAAAAAAAGATTTAGAAAATCAAGTTGAGACGTTTCTGGATGAATTGAGTAATTACAATACAGCGAAAAAATCCGGTAGAGGAAAGCAGTTAATTTGCTCGATTTCTCATTCAGCTTATACTGTGACAGAGCAAATGGAATCAGCGGTTTTATTTACACCACAGGTTTATACCAATAAACAAATGCTGGGGGGTTCAAATGCTAAACGTAATATTTCCAGTATTGCTGGTGTAGAGATGATGTTACGTCAAATTTTGATGAATCAAACCCAAGCTGTTGGTAAACGGTTTGAAGATGGGAAGTATCGCTATCTATATTTTTATCCAACTTATTATTTTACTCCGGAAACTAATAAGTTTTTACAGATAGCTTATAGCAGTATTGCTCAGACTAGATTTGATACTAGTATTCGTAATCATTTTATTCCAAAAAATCTACAAGCCAATTTAGGAAAAGAAAAATATCAAAGCGTTGATGCTTTCTTGATTGATGAGGATTTACAACATCAAAAAAATCTACCAGAAGATGACCCAAATTATAAAAAAGACCGTACTTTTAAACTTTCCTATCCTGAAGAGCAACCGTTAACATTTTACTTCATGGCTTTACCTCCGGGAAGAGATTCCAGTGATACCGAATCATGGATAATGCCAAGTTGGTTAGCATTTGCTTTCCCGATGATTTTAGATGTTAAAACTGTAGTTTCCGAGTCTCCTATTCCACCTTTTAATGATGGTGCTGAATTTGAAGAAAGTGTATTTTTAGATAGCGCACCTCATGCATTTAGGGCTTTAGTAAAACAAGATAAATTTCGGTTGGATTATATTTTGGAAGGTTGGAAGGATAATAATAAAAATTATGCTGCACCGTTAAATGTTTTAACCGCTGCTTATGCGATTCATCTTGATGTTAATACCAAACAAGGTAAATCTGGTTATGATGCAAATTGGGGTAAATTTACAGAATTAGCAAAAGACTTTGAAACTAGTCCGCTGTATGTATTCTCTTATCTCAATAGTTGGGTTAGAAAACAAGGAATTGAAACAGCAAGAATTGAAAAAATTAAACTTTATGCTTATCACTTTTATCCATGCTTTGACCCTTACGTTAAATATGACAAAAATCAGGAGGAATTAATTGTGGAATCAGAATCAAGTTTATGTCATACTCAAAAATTAACTGAACTTTATAGGAGGTTTTATAGAGCAAATAAAAAATATAATCCTAAATCTAACGCGGTATTAAAACCGATTGATATTGCAGCCGAAACTATTCTCAAAGCTGAATTAAGTGTGTTTCGAGGAGAAAGTTTAGTTTTAGCAGTAGCAGCAGAAGTTTATAAATTAATGGATAGAGTTCATGCTTCCACTGCTGAGGGACGTTGGGTATTTAACAACAAAGAAAGAGAACAAGAAAGACAAGCAGTACTGGAATTTGCAAAGTATTTTGTTGTAGATGTATTTGAAAAATCATTCGCTGGCGATCGCGCTCGTTTAGCAGGTAGACAAATCAACTTAATTCGAGATACTTGTGAATTCCTTTATCGTCTCGAAAATGATAAAGAAAATCAAGCAGAAGGTAATAAATCTAATAAAGAAGAGGATTGAGAAATACTGACTAAAACCGCGAATTAATAAGTTTATCAGAAGTTACATAATTGTCAGAAAATACGGGTGGTGCGTGACACTATACTAGCTGATAAACACGTTCAAATTAACTCTCAGTGTCACAGCACCCTACAAACTTATTCAGTCCATTTTAATGGACTTTGGCTATTAGCCCGGAAATTGATTTCCGGGTGGATTATGAAAATAACTCACCAATAAAAAGGAAAAGAAAATGACATTTATAAAATCCATTGACTCCAAATTATTCCACACCGAAATTCCCTATAAACCAATGGGAAAATATGTTCACTTCCTGACAATTCGCGTTACAGAATCTTATCCCTTATTTCAAACAGATGGAGAATTAAATAAATCAAGAATAA
>JBCBPQ010000075.1:0-28576 GCA_039820645.1 Cyanobacteria bacterium J06633_8
GTAATGAGTAATGAGTAATGAGTAATGAGTAATGAGTAATGAGTAATGAGTAATGAGTAACGAGTAATGAGTAACGAGTAATGAGTAATGAGTAAAAACCGCTATCTTTTCAATCGGGTTATATAGTAACTAATTAACCTAACTTGGTATGAGAAAGGGAAAGAGGTGAGGTTAAATTTCAATTTTACAAAAGTTTGTAATTTAGTACAAATTGAAATCCATAAAATTACCAACTCAATCTACAAAATTACCATTGCGATCGCAATTATAGAAAAGGTAGATTAAATCATCGATTATTGACTTCTGTCCTTTTTCTTGAAAATCCCTCTTATTCAATCAAATATTTGAGAATGAACCAACAAAATACTTTAGAAGTACCAATAGTGCTTGCGGGAAGATATAAAATTAAACCAGAGAAGCGAGAGAGATTTTTAGAATTAGCGCACTTAGGTTTAGAACCCAGCAGAGCGGAAGTTGGAAATATTAGCTACAGTTTCTACGAAGAAGCTGGTACTCCTAACTCATTCATCTATTTTGAAGAATGGAAAAGTAGAGAAGCATTAGAAGAGCATCTGAAGCAACCTTATATAACTCCTTTGTTAGAAGAATTTTCTCAATTAGTTGATGGTGATGCTGATGTCAGAGTCTATGATATCCATAGTTTAACTTATGGGTTGCCAATGTGAATAAATATCCTTTGTAAGAAGTAAGAAGTAAGAAGTAAGAAGTAAGAAGTAAGAAGTTTGATTTTCTAGTAGTTCGCCAAGTACCGAGTGCTGGTAACTATTTTCGCTACTTGCTACTTGCTACTTGCTACTTCTGTTTATTTTTAGAGAATCTTAGTTTTAGAGAATGATATTAAATAACAAAAATCGCAGAATATTTGAAGAATTATTAATTACTAAGGCTTTTCAAAATAGTTCTTTCAAAAGAGAATTGATTGAAAATCCCAAAATGGCTATTGCTCAAAATTTTGGCGTTCAACTACCAGTAGATATCGAAATTAGAGTTTTGCAGGAAGATAAGCAAGTACTCTATGTTGTATTGCCATATCTATAATTATAAGAGTGAATAAAAAAATTTAATGTATGACTGTTTGGTTGACTATTTAAGTGTAATTACACCTTACCTTTCTTCCGAGTTAGTTAGTTTAAAAAACATTGCTAGAATTAAAAAAATTTCTAAAACTTTAAAACCAACATGGGGAGCTTTTTTAGAATGTCCTTTGAGTGAAGATGATAGTACAGTTCACTTTTCTATTCATGCATTAGACAATGCTATTAAACTACCGTCAAAAATGCGCTCCGAATCTATATGGCAGCGCATTCAGCAGCTATGTATGGATTGTAATTGTTCTAAGTCACGTTTAAGTCAGGAAATTGGCAGTATTTTTTTAGATTTTGAATTGAGTCAACAAAATGCTGAAATTCCTATTCCTTCAATTTTTTTTGATTTGAAAGAAGGAGATTTGCAGTGTTTAAATGGAGATATTAAAACCTTTTGTACTTGGTTGATTAAAAAAGTTGTAGAACCGTTGAATAATCGTACTATTTCTGCTTATCTGCAACGAAATTTAGAATTATCTTTAACTACATTGCCTGAGTCAGCCCAAATCTTAGAATTAGGAATAATGCAGCCTTCTCCACTAGATTCTATCCAATTAAGTATTAGCGGTATGTCTCCTCTTGCTATATCAGAATATTTAACTCGCATTGGGTGGAGGGGTTCCATTGTCGAACTAGAAAAATTAGCTTTTTTTCTCAATGAGATTGTAGATGCAATTGTTGTAAAAGTAGAACTCGGAATTACAGTTGCACCTCAAGTCAGTTTTAACTGTTTTATATATCAAAATTTATATAAAGATTGTTATTGGCAACCTTTATTCGATTTTCTGATTGAAAATAAATTATGTACTCCAAAAAAGTATGCAGCACTTTTAAACTGGACGGGATTATCTTACGAAAAATATTCTCCCATGCCTTGGCCTACTAATTTAAAAATGATTTCTGATTTTTTAGGAAATAGAGCATCAAGTATTTTAGTTCGGGAAGTAAGTCATGTAGAAATAACCTATAAACAAAATAAATTAGATGCAAAAGCTCATCTTTGGTTTAGTCCAGATTGGGATTAATAATTGTTAATTCCTTTCAATCTATAAAATTAACCCCACTCAGTACGATGAACATTCCAAAAAGAATCAGAAAATTATCGCTTTTAGCCTTTGTTCTCATACTCGCAATTACAGCTACAGTAATTGTTTTTGGTTCGCAATGGAGCAATTCTTCTAATAATAAGACTGTATCGCAACCTGGAACCATGCGTAATGGTACCTCTTATGAAATGACCCCTATGCCAAAGGCTTCTCTTCCTGCTCCAGTCTATCCCGAGGCTAAATCAGATGCTAATCTTGCAGTACGTAAGAGTATTGTGGACTTAACATCTCAAGAAAAAGCTGCATTTATCAGCGCTCTAAAAAAAGTTAAAAATACCATTCCCGAAGGTAGTAAACTCAGTCTTTTTGACCAACTTGTTCTACAGCACGTTATGGTTGCAGGATTTGAGAAACCTTTTAAATCAAAAGGTCCAGCAGCAGGTTACAACCCCGCTCATCCCGGTCATCCTGCATTTTTACCTTGGCATCGACAGCTACTTGATGACCTCGAAAATGCTTTGCAGAAGATAGATCCTACCGTTACTATTCCGTACTGGGATTGGACAGATCCCAAAGCCTTGGATGTCATGCTTAGTGACGATTTTATGGGAGGAAATGGTGAAGGGATGACAGTTGATATTCCGGGAGTCGGAACCTTTAAAGGAGGACCTGTTAAATCCGGACCTTTTGCTGAGGATTGGACGGTGAATAAAGATATTCACATAGAACCGATTAACTTTACATCATTAGGACCAAAAATTATTCGCTTTCTAAGAATCCCTCCCTTTGATGAATATCCCATGCCCAAAGAAGTCATCGAGCGCATGATGAATCTCGATGACTACGAAATTTTCTCTCTGGTGTTAGAGGGAGGTGGTACTGGGTTAGATAAGAACAGCAAAATAATTGAAGATTGGGCAGTTCATGTAGTTTCTCATGCAATGATTGGAGGAGTAGTTTTAAAAGATTACAAAAAAACTGCCCTTCCCACTAACCAAGCTCGGAATCTAGGAACAATGATGAGTATCCTTAGTTCTCCCTACGATCCGACATTTTGGTTGACTCATTCCAACGTAGACCGTCTATGGGCAGAATGGCAAGACAACGGACATACAGGTGAAAAATTCTATCCTAAAAACAGGATGGATTATGGCTATAACCTTAAAGACCCAATTTGGCCTTGGGATGGTGGTAAATCCACACCCGGAAATCTCAACGATACGGATTTAGTCGCAATGTTACCTGTAACAAAAAGGATTATTACTGCCGAAGACCTGCTTGATTTTCGCAAGTTAGGTTACACCTATGATACGACTCGTCTTCGTAGCGAAAAAGCAATGCTAAAGCTAAAAACTAAATTTAATTATTCCATTTTTCATTGGTTGAAGAAACAAGCCTAGTTCTCGTAGTAGCGCTTCATATCAGGTTCGCTTAATCGCTTATAAATAAAAATATGTTCGTAGTTGCGCTTCAGCGCCAACAATCTTTGGCGCTAAAGCGCAACTACGAACAAAAATATCGCAACAATTTTCTACCATATCTATATTTTTTCCATTGATACAAATATAATACCGGGTTTAAAATTAAAAAAATTGAAAACTTAAAAACCACAAAGCCATAGTTTTCTCTTTGCAAGATTAGAACTTTTCGTCAACATAAATATAGTCATTGTGACTATTTGTATAGCTTCATGAATATACAGGAGGTTATTTACCATGTCCAAAAGAATTAATTACTATAAAGAATTAGCCGCAGACTATTCCAGACCTGGATTAATTTCTGATGATTTGAAGAAAAAATTTATTCAACAAGCAGAAGAAATTATTTCTAAGAAAGAAGATACATTACCAGAAATTACTCCATCATACACAATGGAGCAAATTGAAAAAGAAAATAAAGAATGGTGGCCTACTCATTGCGAAGCTTTGAGACAGGGAAGAGGGGATATTTTAACAGATGAATATCGCGATGATTTAGCTTATTTATGTCAAGATGGACAGTACCGAGGATTAGAACAACAAAAAGCACGAGAACAGCATTGGTGGGCTTTAATTTCTCAACCAGGGGTGACAATGGTATGGCCAATTGTGATGTTTTTCGGCGAACATACCTTTTTTGAATGGAAGTCTGTAGATGAAGAAACTAACGAAACCATTGCCAAAGGAAATGTAACTTGGGTTCGTCGCGGACATCGAGGAGGTTGTTATTTGAAGACAGAACAATTGACATTTTACCGCGATGTTTATGCACCAAATGAACTATTGAAATTAATCAAAACTGCTTAGTTATTCTAGGAACAATTTATAGGAACAATGGAAACAAAAAATTACAAAAATGCCGTTTTAGATGATAAAGAATTACAAGCAGGATTGAGCGGTATTAATCCGAAATTTGGTGACTTTTGTACCCGTGTTGCTGGAGAAGCTTGGGGTTTACCTTTAATAGATCAAAAAACTAAGGCTTTAATTACTATAGCCGTTGATGTTGTTAATCAAGACCAAACAGGAGCCGGAAATCCCTTTGGTGCCCATGTAAATATGGCAATGCAGCAGGGAGCTACCCGTGAAGAAATCGAAGAATTGCTTTTATTTATGTGCGTTTATGCCGGTTTTAACAAAGCTGCCGGTTGTTTCGGCATGTTAAATGAAATTCTCGATTCCGCTTCATAAATTTTAGATTTTTATAAATGTAGAGACGTTATACATAACGTCTCCCCAAGATTCCCCAAATAACGAGGAAATAAACATGGCTACAAATAAAGGAAAAATAGGCGTTCTAATTGAAGAACATTTCGACGAAACCGAATATATTCGCTTCAATGAATTCTTTCCCCAAAATGGATATGAAGTAGACTATATGTCTCACCTTTGGAATCAAGAAAGTCTTAAGTTTAATGGAAATGACCATCAAGCACAAGCTACAGTCAGTGTAGAAGTTAATGATGTTAATTTAGCGGATTATAAAGGTATCATTTTAATTGGTGGTTATGCAATGGATAGATTGCGTTACGAACCATCAGTAAAAACAGGACAACCCAATCAAGCACCAGCGGTAAACTTTTTACGTAAAGCTGTTAAAGCAATGGATGCTGGCAATTTAAAAATTGGTACTATTTGTCATAGTATGTGGCTATTTTGTGCTGACAAAGAACTGCTCAAAGGTCGTAAAGTTACCTGCGCTCACAACATTCTTTGTGATGTCGAAAATGCTGGAGCAACCATTGTTTATGAAGGTGAAGAAACCGCAGCAATTCATGTTGATGGTAACTTAATTTCTGGTAGACATCCCGGTGTTGTTGAAGAATTTATGCAATTGTTTTTGCAAGAATTAGAGAAGAAAGAAAAAGTCGCTGTTGGGTAATTAAGAATTGGGCATTGGGCATTGGGCATTGGAAATAATTTAAATTAGGATTTATTTAAAATTTTAATTTTGATTTCTACCTTTAACCTTTAACCTTTAACCTTTTTCAGGAATCATAAACTAATAATTAATATGGGTACTACCTTAGATTTTACATTTTCTGATTTAATTGCTGGATACGTAACGTATTTTGACGAAAAAAACGATAGTTTTGGTTTAAAAACATCGGATGGTAGAGAGTTTGATTGCAATCTCAGTCCGATGAGTTATGCTAAATTGCTGCAAAATTTGGATGAAGGATATCCGGATGCAACTGGTTCGATGCGAGCCATGTTGTCGGAAGAAAATCGCTATGTGTTTGCTTATGGAGTCTTTTATCCCGATAAGCCTACTTTTGATGCCAAATCTTTAGTCTTTGTTGGTCGTAAGTCGAATAATTACGCTTTTGAAAAACAAAATTGGTGGGTGGATCAAGCTCGCTCTCTAGCTAGTTTTTATTTAAAGGCTCAGTTTGGCGATGAAGAAATCGATTACCGCAATTATCGTACTTCTATAAGTTTATCGGGAGCAAAGTCAACTGTTAATTTTCGTCAGGAAACTGATACTATCTCCCGTTTGGTATATGGTTTTGCGACTTCCTATATGCTTACCGGAGAAGAAAAATTTCTGGAAGCTGCTGAAAAAGGAACCGAATATCTCCGCGAACATATGCGGTTTCTAGATTTAGACGAGGGTATTGTTTATTGGTATCACGGTATTGATGTAGAGGGAGAACGAGAGCATAAAATCTTTGCTTCCGAATTTGGTGATGATTATGATGCTATTCCGGCTTACGAACAAATTTATGCTTTAGCCGGACAGATTCAAACCTATCGCGTCACCGGGGATCCACGAATTCTCAAAGATGCCGAACTTACCATCAAGCTGTTTAACGATTTCTTCCTCGATAAAGGGGAAGATGGAGGTTATTTCTCTCATATAGATCCAGTCACTCTCGATCCTTTAAGCGATTCTTTGGGAAGGAATAAGGGTACTAAGAATTGGAACTCCGTCGGCGATCATGCTCCAGCATATTTAATTAATTTATGGTTAGCGACTGGCAAACAGGAATATGCCGATATGTTGGAGTATACCTTCGACACTATTGTTAAACGTTTTCCCGATTATGAAAATAGTCCCTTCGTACAGGAACGCTTTTTTGCAGATTGGTCACACGATACCACCTGGGGATGGCAGCAAAATCGCGCTGTAGTTGGACACAACCTGAAAATAGCCTGGAATTTGATGCGGATGTCTTCCCTGAAATCAAAGGAAGAATACGTCGATTTAGCAACAAAAATTGGCGAAATAATGCCCTTATTTGGCAGCGATTTACAGCGAGGTGGTTGGTATGACGTTATGGAACGTGTTTTAGATGAAGGTGAAAGCGTTTATCGATTTGTATGGCACGATCGCAAAGCTTGGTGGCAGCAGGAACAATGTATTCTGGCATATTTGATATTGAACGGTATTCTTGGCAAAGATGACTATCAACGTTTAGCCAGGGAAGCAGCATCTTTTTATAATGCTTGGTTTTTGGATACTGAAGATGGTGGTGTTTATTATAACGTCCTTGCCAACGGTATTCCTTTCCTTGCTAGTGGGAATGAGCGTGGTAAAGGAAGTCATGCCATGAGTGGTTATCATTCCATTGAATTGTGTTATTTAGCAGCAGTTTATACCAATTTATTGATAACCAAACAGCCGATGGATTTCTACTTTAAACCAATGCCTTCAGGATTCCCCGATAATATTATGCGGGTTTCTCCTGACATATTGCCACCCGGTAGTATCAAAATTGATTCTGTAGAAATAGATGGAAATAGCTATAGTAATTTTGATGCAGAAAAGCTAACTGTAACATTGCCTAAAACAACTGAAAGAGTAAAAGTTAAAGTCAGAATTGCACCTAATTCATAAAGGGTAAGCAAGGGGAGCAGGGGGAGCAGGGGAGGCAGGGGAAGTCTTACAATTAACCCCGCAAAGTAACCTTGGCGAAGCACTAGTTCCCAGGTTCAACCTGGGAACCAGAACCGTTAACAAATACATTACTATTAATAATTATCTAGTTAGGAAAACATTAGCAATATCAAAATCTAATATCGTTGAATAATTATGACTATCAATACTAAAACAGTTGCAGGTGTAAATATTATAGAAATAGCAGACAACAACGTAGATTCTAGAACTGTAACCGATATTCAACAGGAAATATTTCCACTAATTGAATCTAGTAATCAACTCATAATTGATTTATCACAAGTTTCTTATATGTCTAGCGCTGGTTTGCGTATGCTGCTATCTTCCTATCGAAAAGTAACCGCTAAAGATGGAAAAATAGTTTTAGTAGGTCTTTCCGAACAAATTAAAGATACCATGTCAATAACCGGATTTCTTGATTTTTTTGATTATTCCGAAAATGCCAAAACCGGTTTAGCATTATTTATAGAAAAATAATCATGAATTAATAATTAGCAATAATAAATACAATAATAATTGTTCACTGTCATGGTACTGATAACTGCTCACTGCTCACTGTTCACTGCTCACTGCTCACTGCTCACTGTTCACTGATAACTGTTCACTGTTTTCTATGTTTATAGAAAGAATTGATATTCATCCAACTCATACTAAAGATAAATATAAATTACGTTGTGGAAAGCCATTTCCCTTTGGTGCTACCTTAATACCCGGAGGTGTCAACTTTTCAATATTTTCTCGTCATGCTACTTCTTGTACGTTAGTATTATTTGAAAAACATGCTTCAGAACCAATGGCAGAAATTCCTTTTCCTAAAGAATTTCGTATTGGTAATGTTTATTGTATGATTGTATTCGATTTAGACTATGAAAATATTGAATATGGCTACCGTATGGATGGGCCAAATAATTTTCAACAAGGTCATTGGTTTGATAATAGTAAAATACTTTTAGACCCCTATGCAAAAATTATCGGTGGGCGCGATGTTTGGGGCATACAACCTAACTGGGATGATATATATCAACATCGTGCAAAAATAGCATTTGAAGATTTTGATTGGCAAGACGATTGTCTTTTAGAAATTCCTTACGAAGAACTAATTATCTACGAAATGCACGTTCGTAGCTTTACAAAACATCCTTCTTCTGGTGTCAAACATCCGGGAACATTTGCAGGAATCCGTGAAAAAATTCCTTATTTAAAAGAATTAGGAATTAATGCTGTAGAATTAATGCCAATTTTCGAGTTTGATGAGTTTGAAAATTCCCGTCAAAGTCCCCAAACTGGAGAAACATTATTAAATTATTGGGGTTACAGTACTTTAGGTTTTTTTGCTCCTAAAGCCGGTTATGCTGCCACGGGTAAATTAGGGATGCAAGCGGATGAATTAAAAGCTTTAATTAAAGCATTGCATCAAAATGGTATTGAAGTAATTTTAGATGTAGTTTTCAACCATACTGCCGAAGGAAACGAACAAGGGCATTATATTTCCTTCCGGGGAATTGATAATCAGACTTATTATATGCTTACGCCAGAGGGTTATTATTTTAACTTTAGTGGGTGCGGAAATACACTTAATTGTAATAATCCCATCGTTCGCGGTATGGTTTTAGATTGCTTGCGTTATTGGGTAAGTGAATATCATATCGATGGTTTCCGATTTGACTTAGCTTCTATATTAGGAAGAGACCCTTGGGGGGCACCTTTATCCAATCCACCTTTATTAGAAACTTTAGCTTTCGATCCAGTTTTAGCTAAATGTAAATTGATTGCTGAAGCTTGGGATGCCGGTGGACTTTATCAAGTTGGTTCATTTCCCGATTATGGACGCTGGGCTGAATGGAATGGAAAATATCGCGATCGCATCCGTAAATTTATTAAGGGTGATGGCAATGTTCAAGAGATGGCATTAAGATTGCAGGGTTCCCCAGACCTTTATGCACATACTTGTCGGACTCCCTCGGCATCAATTAATTTTATTACCGCTCACGATGGTTTTACTTTAGCTGATTTGGTTTCTTACAATGACAAGCATAATCAAGCTAATGGCGAAAATAATAACGATGGAGAGAATAGTAATAACAGTTGGAATTGTGGCATAGAAGGATGGACTGACAATCAATCGGTAAATAATTTACGACAGCGACAAATACGAAATGCACTGGCGATTTTAATGATTAGTCAGGGTATACCCATGTTATTAATGGGTGATGAAATTGGACGTTCTAAACAAGGGAATAATAATACTTATTGTCACGATAACGAACTTAATTGGCTCGATTGGACGCTGTTGTCAAAAAATTCAGATTTATTCAAATTTGTTAAAAACTGTATTGCTTTTCGGAAAGTCCATCCGATTTTAAGACAGAAAAATTTCTTAAATCAAGATAGTAGTAATGGTTATCCAGATATAACTTGGCATGGTATTCGAGCTTGGAATCCAGATTTTAGCGATTCTAGTCGGACAACTGCATTTATGTTATTCCGTAGAAAAACCAATCAACATCAAAAAGATGATTATATTTATGTCGCAATGAACATGCATTGGGAAAGCCACTCTTTTGAGATTCCTAATTTAAATAATTCTATTAAATGGCATGTCTTTGCAAATACAGGAGTTACTCCCCCCGAAGATAGTTGGGAACCCGGATGCGAACCTTTATTAGACAATCAGCAAGAAATTTTAGTAGGTTCTCGCTCCCTAATTATCCTCGTTGGAAGATAACCTATTGGTTGGAGGCAGAGAGTGAGGGAGGGAGTGAGGGAGGGAGGGAGAAATTTCTAGCCGGAAATCTTAGAGGATGTTTGGGAAGTATAGTTTTTATCCCCAAACTGGGATGATCCCCCCTTCCCCCCTTAACAAGGGGGGTTAAAGTCAAAAGTTTCGAGTATTATTTATAGCTTTCCTGCACATCCTCTTAGAGCGGAACGGGATTAACAACCAACAACTATCAACTAACAACTATCAACTAACAACTATCAACTATCAACTATCAACTAACAACTATCAACTATCAACTAACAACTAATCGGAGAAAAACTATGGAATTTAGCGCAATTTTAGAAACCACAGAAGACACTGCTAAAATTATTTTATCTGGCGAACTAAAAGCTTCTACAGCAGCAACATTTAAAACCGAAGTTGAGAAAGCTGCTGCAACTAATCCCCAACGACTAGTCATTTTTATGCAAGATTTAAGCTATATGGCTAGTGCCGGTTTACGAGTACTAATTTTTGCCAAACAAAAGATGGGAGCTAATGTTGATATTTATATAATTAGTCCCCAAGAAATGGTGATGGATACAATTAAAAAAACTGGGTTTCATCACAGCGTTAAAATTATGGATGAATATGATAATGATAAAGTCGAAGCGTAAAGTTACATGGAATCAATCATAGTATCTGGTGACTTAGAATCTTTAGACGCAATATTAGACTATGTAACTACAGCAGCCAAAGAAGTAAATTTAGATAGTAAAAGTAGTTATAAATTGCGTTTAGCTGTGGATGAAATTGCAACTAATATTGTTATTCATGGCTATGAAGAAGCAGGAATTCAAGGGCATATCAAATGTCAAGCAGAATTTAGCAAAGAAAGTTTGAGCATTTATCTTGAAGATTCAGGAATGCAATACGATCCAACCCAAAAAGAGCAACCAGATGATTTACATAAACCTTTAGAAGAACGACATATAGGTGGTTTAGGAATATATTTAGCAATTAATGGAGTTGATAAATATATTTACGAACGTCATGGAGATGTGAATCGTAATATTTTTATCGTAAATATTCAATAAATACTTATAAGTAATAAGGTTAAATCAAATAGAACCTCACCCTACCCATTACTTCCCTCTCCTTAATAAGGAGAGGGATTGAGGGTGAGGTTATATGGCAATACAGTTCAGATAAGCATTATTTTCTCCCCCTGCTACCCCTGCACCCCCTGCTCCCCCTGCTTGTCTGAACAGATCAATTTCTTAACTGAACCGTATTGGGTTATATGGGGAATAGGAAGCCGAAAATATGTCATTAAAGTTTTTTAAAATCAGAAAATCGCGTCTATCCTTTCTTGTTGTATTTGTTGCTTTTATCAGCATTTTGATAATTGAGGGCATTTTGCTTATTCCTTCAATTATTAGAAGAGAAAAACAGCTTCTGAATCAAATCGAAGAAATAACAGAAGGAAAAGTTTCCGTACTTACAGAAATTTCCGTTCCTAGTGGAATTGAAGAAACTGACGAAGAAATTTACGAACAATTAACTCATCTAGTTGATTTAAAAGAAATTAAGATAACCGACGAACTCAAACATATAATTGTTGGAGGTTCGTTTTATACTTCTGATGGAAAATTACTTGGAAGCTTTGGAGAAAAACCCCAACTTTCTTTATTAGACTTCAAAAATAATCCCCAGAAAAGCTTTCGTAGCCAAGATGGTACCAGGTACGATGCAGGTTGGATGCCACAACAGATGGGAAGAGATACTTTCCTAATTATTCGTCACGATACTTCTTCCCTACAGCCAGAAATAAACGCTTATATTTTACGCATTGCTGGTTTAGTCGTACTAATTTCTATATTTGTTACCGGTGGTGTATGGATTGCATTAGAACCAATTGTAATCCGTCCTATTCTTTGCTTGAGAAATGATTTAATTAAAGCAGGGGAAGCAATTAGTCAAAATAAAGAAACACCAGATTTTGGTTCAGCTTCCATAAAACGTAAAGATGAATTAGGAGATGTAATTACTGCTTTTGATACGATGTATCATCAAATTAGTTCGGCTTATTTACAAAGACAACGTGCTGAAGCAGCTTTACAAATTAGTTTAACCGAAGTTGAAAATTATTCACAAGCCCTTAATAACGAGTTAGAAAAAGGGCGACAAATGCAGCTTAATTTTTTACCTGCTGACGAGATAATTAAATGTTTTGCCGATAAATATAGCTGGGAAATTGCTTCCTTTTTCAAACCCGCTCGACAAGTTGCCGGGGACTTTTACGATATATTTGAATTAAATAACGGTAGTGTCGGATTTGTAATTGCCGATGTATGTGATAAAGGAGTAGGAGCAGCACTTTTCATGGCTCTATTCCGCAGCTTAATTCGTATTTTTTCCGCTCAAGTTCAATTACGGGGACAAGCTAAATCAATATTAGAACAATACTTACCTCCAGAAGGGTGGATTGGTAAATCGCCATTAACTAACTTAGCTCATCTGAATGCGTTACAAGCCGTTTCTTTAACTAACGAATATGTCGCTAAATTACACGGCGAACTCGGTATGTTTGCGACTTTATTTTTTGGAGTATTGGAACCCACTACAGGACTTTTAACATATATTAATGGCGGACACGAACCTTTATTTATAATTTCTCCTGATGGTAAAATACACCATCAGCTTGAATCAACTGCACCTGCCGTAGGAATGTTACCAAATATCAATTTTCCCATCCGTCAAATTTTCTTACAACCAGGAGAAATTTTACTTGGTTATACAGATGGTGTCACAGAAGCTCGTGATTCTAATGGTAAATTCTTCACCGATAAAAAGCTTATTTCTTTGTTAGAGCAACCAATTGATTCTGCGAAAGAGTTATTAAATCAAATTACTACTGCTATAGAAGAGCATACTGGGAATTCCGAGCAATTTGATGATATTACAATATTGGCTTTACGACGAAGTTTAATTTGACAAAAATTTATTTTTATTAGGTTTAAACATATTCATATCTTGCACCTTGACGATAAACCGGGTTTGAAGCAAATCACTCAAGGAAATAATTATGCTTTAAGTTCGGAGAAACCCGGTTTCTTTGTGCTTGTTGAGAATGGTGCAAGATATGTGCATAGTGAAACCCAACACCTGTAGAGAGGATGTTGGGTTTTACTAATAAGTTAATATTAATTGACTACCTTGCTGCTTGCTTTTTACGACGAGAAACTACACCTAAACCACCGACAGCGAATAAACCTAAAATAGTTGTGGGTTCCGGAACAGATTGAGCAGCGTTTGCGGTTGCTACATCAAAGGACCAAGTCTGAACTTGACCATTCGTCCTAGAAATATTAGCCAAGTCAACCTGAACCGAGTCCTCGGTAAAAGAAATATTGTTAATTTGACTTGAATCCCCAGAACCTAGAGTCACGTCTGTAATAGCAGAATCAAAACCGAGATCGGACAAACTCCAACTCGTAGTAGTACCTACACTAAAAAAGGAACCAAGATCGTAAATGAGATCAAAAGAATCATCCTTAACATCAAGAGATAAGCTAGCGTTAGCAGCTACGAAACTAAATTCAAACCCTGGATCGGTAACTTCAGCATCCCGATTAATTACGGGAGAATCACCACCGAAACTGAACTGACCATTTACCGTATCACCAAGTAATTGAGCTTGAGCGCTTCCGGCAAACATAACTGTAGCAACAGGAACTAGAGCCATGGATTTTAGCAAAGTTTTGATGTTAAAAATCATGATACCTTCTCTTCTTATTTTCAAATTAGTTTTTTATTAATTTTGTAGGCGTTATACTTATTTTTTGGGAATATAATTATCCTTTTTTTTACTTTTTTAACTTTCAATTTAAATTGGAAATATGCTTTTTTTAGAAGATTTAGGCTTTTAAAACCTATTTTTATAAAAGCTATAACATATTTCCATTACTATTAAATTGATGTTTTTAGTGGAAAAAAGTTTGTTTTGTAACCCGCCCTACGTTCATTAATATATTCTCGTTGAAGAAATTGTGGCAAGTCAAATCTGTTGTCTTATTTGTTTCTTAACAAAAATAAATAAACGTGTTTTTTTTTACTAAAGAAAAACTATATTAAGTTTTTCTACTGATGTCAATCGAAAATACTTTTGAGTAGTTATCAGAATAGGAGTCAATACTACTCGGTTAAGCAATTAAACTCATTGTCAGAACCCCCAACCCCCTTAAAAAAGGGGGCTTTTATCCCCTCCTTTGTAAGGAGGGCTAGGGAGGATCTCCACCGAGCAGTATCAGAATAGGAGTAACCTTGAAGAGTTTTAATAGTTACATAGATAATTTTTGCAAAGTAAGTCAAGGCTGCTTTCCCCATCACTGCTGCTGCGTAGTAAACAACATTCCATCCAAGCCTTCCCGGCTTTATGATTACCTATAACGTAGTGCTTCGCCAAGGTTACTTTGCGGGGTTAATTGTAAGAACTACATTTAACGTTGCCCAAAATTGACTTTAATTTAACGGATATGAAATTAATGTTCCTCAGTCATTGCAGTAAAACTAAAGATTATTGCTCCGCTGACAAATATGTTAAATTATATTTTATTGATTTGATTCTAAAGAAATATTCTGTTTTTCGATTCTTTGTAAAATCATTTTTTCTGCTGCTTCTAATTCCATAAGCTCTTGTGATGCTTTCTGCTTTTCCTTCCTTACTATTTCCAAATGACGAATGAGATACTTACCACTCAAATAATAATTACCCAATTTCAGAAATTCCTCCCGTGTCAACTCTCTACCTGCAAATAAATTATTTCCTAATTCATCTACTTTTTCAGCCCATGCAATATTTTTTTCTTGTGGTGTCATTGTTTATCTCCAAAGCATTTTGTAATCAAAGGAATTGCTAAATAAATCAAAAAACTTCTACTTCAACCAATTTCCGCCAGCAAAAGACTCCAAAACTAATAAAAATAAAGCCAACTAAAAATAAAGCTATATCCAAATTATAGGTATCTGTTATCCATCCCACCACCGGCGCGATCGCAACGAAACCTAAACGAAACATAAAGCTATTTATAGACAATACTGTAGCCCTAATTGATGAGGGGAGATTTTGATTTATCAGATTCAATGTTAATGGATTGCGAACACCTCGACTAAAGTAAATCAAAGCAATAAATATAATTCCCCATACTTGATTTATCAAACCAAGAAATATATAAGATAAACCTAATAAGAAAACTAAACCCAACAATACCTTTTTTGTACCAAAAATATTCTCAATCGATGTTGCCTTAAAAGAAGCAAAACTCAGTATAAAATGAAATGCAGCCCAAGCAAATCCAAAACTAGAAACTGCTAAACCGCGACTTTGCATATCCGCTTGAGATAACCATACAGCAAGAAAAGTTGCAATTCCAAAGTTTGCTGAAAATAAAATTAACCATTTCACTTTTTGATTCACCAACAACGATAAACGAATTGCTTGCCAGATTTCCCGATGGTTTATTGCTTGTCTAGTACTTTTATTTTTATCTACTTGAGAAGTATTAATTGAAGATTGATGTAAATTGGGTTCAACTAAAGTTAAAGCAATCAAGAAATACAACAATATACAAATCGTTTGTAAATAAAAAGGATAAACCAAATTGCGAGCAGCTACTAAACCCCCTACCAAACCACAAATTGCTTCTGCAACTCCCGCAATAGCTCCAAATCTTCCTTCTACATGACGATAACTTTGCTCCTGATTTATTTTTACTAAACTATCAAATCCCAAAGCCGTATTTGCACCAGATATAAGACTCATCGCCAAACCCGATAAAATCTCCGCGATGGCAAATGCACTAAAACCAGTTTGAAAGCAGTAAAACAATAATCCTAAAATCCAAAATAATCCCCCCCAAACCAAGCAAGCTTTTCTACCAAAAATATCCGCAAAGTAACCAGAAGGTATTTCAAATATAAATATTGATAGCGATAAAATAGTCTTTAAAAGCAAAGATTCCTCAAACGATAAACCATTATTTTCATAAAAAATAATAATTACAGGAATCGGAAACCAAGCAAACTCTAACCCTTTTAATATATAAAGCTTCCATATATTTGACCTAATTGAACCAACGCTTTGAAGATTCACACCCATATTTTTCTCTTTTAAGGTCAATATTAGTTAAATATTACCAGGGAAGATACTCACGTGCTTAAATTTCTCCTTTGTGAGATTATAAATACTGCGAACATAGTCGGAATAGTTAAAAACTAGCTTGCTCGTAACTTATTAAGGGAATTGCTTTTTCTCAAAATGAATTTTGGGAAGAAGAGAAATATTTAATTTGGTTTCACGGTAAAGATTTACAGAAAGCAATGCAGAAGCAGGAATCTCAATATATTGCCTTATCCCATTTCTTTAATTGGGCTACAGATTATGTAAAGTTAAATGAGCATTCAGATTTGATGGAATTACAAGTTAAAATTGGAGAATTATAGTTTATTGGTTGTGTTTTGGATGTTTTGCCAGTTTAGTAGTTATTATGGCAACCTTAAAAATTACTCTTATACCAGCAACTGCTGGGGTTACCACCCAAAAAAATAAAGACGTAGCACTGCTACGTCTCTACATCAATGATTCAATTTTCCCGTAATATCGAATCTTTATTTCACTGTTCCTAAAACTGGAACAATTTCGGCTTTAGCAATTTCAGGTGCCGTATTCCTTCTTGCATAAACACCGGGATTACTTTCAGCGATTCGAGCATAAGATTCCCTAACTTGAGCATTCACCGCTACTGTCTTGGCATCATATATCCCCATTGCAGCTTTGGGATAAAACCCAATTCCGATAATTAACACCAAGAAACAAGCAGCAATAAAAACTTCACGAGGGCTGGCATCTCTGTAAACCGATTCACCTGGTAAAACACAATCGGTACCGAAACAAGCTGTTCCTTCTGCTTCTAAATTCTCAAATTTCTTATTGCCAATGTCGCAAACAACTTTCCCTTCGCCGTAAAATACCTGTTTTAATAAATCAAGTAAATAAACCGGAGTCAAGATAATCCCTACCGAAGCTAGGAAAACCGTCATGGTACAGAAAGTTGAACTGTAAATATCGCTTGTGGTTACACCAACTAATACCGAAAGCTCGCTGATAAATCCGCTCATTCCCGGAAGCGCTAGAGAAGCCATTGCCCCAATCGTACATAAAGCGAATACTTTGGGCATCACTTGTCCAATTCCACCCATTTCATCCATCTTCATGGTATGGGTTCTATCGTAAGTTACCCCAGCCAAGAAGAATAATACCGATGCAATTAAACCGTGGGAAATCATCTGTAACATTGCGCCGTTGATTCCCAAGTCTGTAAACGAAGCTATTCCTAACAGTACGAATCCCATATGAGATACTGACGAATAAGCCAAACGTCGTTTCATATGAGTTTGAGCAAAGGAATTTAGGGCACCGTAAATTATATTAATTACTCCCAAAGTGGCTAAAACTGGCGCAAAGTAAATATGTGCTTCCGTTAATAATTCTAAGTTAAGTCGAATTAATCCGTAACTACCCATTTTCAACAACACACCAGCCAAAACCATTGATACGGGAGTCGAAGCTTCACCGTGAGCATCTGGCAACCATGTATGTAAGGGGAAGATTGCTAACTTAACGCCGAATGCAATTAATAATCCTGCATACAGCAGCAACTCAAAACCTAGGGAATAATCCTTCGTTGCCAAAGCTGCAATATCAAAAGTTACATTATCTCCGCCATACAAAGCCATTGCGATCGCGGCGACTAAAATAAATATCGAAGCGGCTGCAGTGTAGAGTATGAACTTCGTTGCTGCATAACGTCGGTTTTTTCCACCCCAAATGTTAATCAATAAATATACGGGAACTAATTCAACTTCCCACATAATAAAGAACAACATTAAATCCTGGGCAACAAATACCCCAATCTGTGCCGAATACAGCACCAACATCAAAAAGTAGAATAAATGCGACCTGTGGTCAACTTGCCATGCCGAAAACATCGCCAGCGTCGTTACAAAACCCGCCAATAATACCAAAGGCACTGACAAACCATCGACGGAAACAGCCCAGTTAAAACCCAACTGAGGTACCCAAGCATAACTCTCCGCTAGTTGAAAACTTGCACTGCTTGCATCGTAATTCCGCCAAAAGGCAAAGCACATTAATATAAAATCTGCCATCCCCACCCCGGTGGCATACCATCTCACGCGATTACCACTTTTACTCGGTATAAATGGGATGAATACAGAAGCAACAAGTGGAAAGAAAACTATCGCGGTTAGCCAAGGAAAATGTTCCGCCATAATGTCAATGAGAAAAAATACTTATCTTATTCTTAATTGTATTTTACTAAACTTTGTAACGTTTTTTTAATCAATTTTTCTCTAGGGTAATCATAGGGGGATCGCCAAGGAGCGGAAAACCCTTGATTTATGAGAATTCCTTCTCCTCATTCCCCTGACTTACTATCCAAATATTTGATTTTCAAAAGTCACTCATTTTTTTTGACTGCTAATTATTTACAAAAATTTACACAAAAAATAATTTAACTTAATAATGTTTAAAGTTCGGAGAAACTTGGTTTCTTTGTGCTTGGGGAAGAGGAGCCACTGCGTTGCCAAGGAACACTACGGTTGTAGCAAGTGGCGTGGGGAAGAGGTGAGATCAAAAGGATTATGCAGTTGAAGGGGTGATGGGGGAAAATTTTTTTTTTAAAAACGCACAGTAGCGCGGAGGTTGGCGCAGAGGGGGAGAAGGGAAGAAGTAGTTATAGGATGTGGTTTTAAGAATGTTAATCAAGTAATTTTATACCTATTAAAAGCTTTTTCAGTATTATTATTGATTAATTATCGGGATTTTATAAATAGATAAAGTTTTAATTAATACTTATGATTTTATCGGTAGCGGTGGAGGAGCCTTGATAAATGCAGCCAGTATTCTGGCAATCGCACCGCTAACTAGAGACGAATGCAACCAAATGTGTAATAACTGCTTTGACCGTTTGAAAACTAATGGTATTTTGAATCGAAAATCAGTTCAAATTCTCTAATATAAATATAAATAGAAAGTCTAAATAAAAAATATAAATTAAATTATGCAATCAAGTTTTCTAACCATTACATAATTACACTCCCCAAGTAGCAGCCAAGGTGGAAAAATCAGTTAAATGGTTTTCTTTATTCTTCTTGGGATTAATTATCGCGGGTTTGCTTTTAAAGGAAAGAGATAAGGCACTTACAAGTAATAAATTATCCCACCGTCGGTGCTTACCGCGAGCAACACCATTATACGTCTGGGTTTTGTTCGGAATATTTGTTAAACGGTGGGATAATTTATTTTTTGGATCTCCCTAATGTACTAGGCTTTTTCTTTCAAGTTGGTGGAGTTACTTTAACCTTGAATTTATTAACCATGGCTTTGGGTTACGCCATTGCGATTCTTGGTAAACTCGACGGAAGCACTGCCAAAGTAATAACTGTTGAAGTTGGAATTCAAAACGGTATACTAGCGTTACGCGAAGCGCAAGCCTCCGGCTTATCGCCGTTGCAACTACTCTCTTAATTTCCCCAGATATGGCAATTCCAGCAGTAATATATTCTTTAATCATGTTTATCACCTGTGGAGCCTTTATCGGATCGGCAAGAAATCGAGTAGCTCGAAAAGTATAAATTTCTAAAAAATATCCTACGGAGTTAAAGCAATAATTTATTTATAAAATTCAATGAAATGATAGAATATTCTATAGACGGAAAAAAATTGTTTAATAGCCGTCGGCGACAAAAAAATGACTTCTGAGATAGCTTAGGATTTTTTTTGAATTCGTTAAGCAAACATCTAAGCTGCTAATTTATAATAAATTACAATTATTTGTAGTTTTCTATAACGCTTCTCACAATTTTAAACTTCCTAAATCACAAAATAAGACAAAAAATACTCAGGTTAGATGTTTGCTTCTCAACCCTTTTAAACTCCTTTGGCTTTGAGAACCTTGTATTTTATGATGCCCTTGCAAAACTATAAATTAATTTGTCACAATTAATTTATAGTTTATATTTTATCATGTGATTGAATAGTATATTATAAATTTTAGTCTTAGTTTAATAATTTATATTTGAGTAATTTAAATTGCAAAATTGAATTACAAATTAGAATTACAAAATTGAATTAAAAGTATATGTTAGATGCTTTTATCTCAAATAAAAACCGGCTTTGTTGGGTTACGACAGCTTGAGGGGCGAATCCGTTTTTATGTTGGTGCAATTTTATTAATATCGAAATAGTTTCTTACGACATTGGTAAATATTTTCTTTTCCCAAGACAGTGTAAATACTGATTATATATATTAATTACTAACTTATGATTGGTAAATGTGGCTATATTTGAACCAAACGAGTATTTAGCTTCGTCTATAGGGTAATCCTGAATTTTTGAAAGTATTTCCCAGAAAAGGGGTTGAAAGATTGATTTGCTAAATTCGTGTGTGAGGCTAAAATATTTATGTTGAAATCATTAGCATTAAGAAATGATGCTATTGGATTCATAGCAATGCAGTTGCAGAAATTACCGCAAGATACACAAGAGGTGTTGAAAATTGCAGCTTGTATTGGCAACAAATTTGATTTAGAGACTTTGGCAAGAGTTTGCCGAAAGTCTACAAAAAAAACTATTTTTGCTTTGCAAACAGCCCTACAATATGGTGTAATTTCAATCGATAGTAAAGCTTACAAGATTGATTTTGAATTAACGACACGAGTTAGTGAATCTGCTCCTCCCTATATTCCCAACTATCGTTTTTTACACAATCAATTTCACGAAGCTTTCTATGCAGCGATTCCCGATGATGAAAAACAAGTCATTCATTATCGAATAGGTAGATGTCGGCTGCAAAAAATACCGACTGAGCGAAGAAAATTCCGCATTTTTGAACTAATTAATCAATTAAATTACGGAAAAGATTTAAATCTACCATTAACAAAAAAGAAGGAACTTGTTGAACTAAATTTAATTGCTTGCTTGGAAGCTAAAAATACAACAGCCTATGAAGCGGGGCTTAAATATGCCAACATAGGATTGTCTTTGTTAGAAGAAAATGCTTGGCAAAGTCAATATTCGATGAGTTTATCATTTCATGAATTGGCTGCTGAATTTGCTGGGTTATGTGGCGATTTTGAGGCAATGGAGAAATTTGCTGATATTGTCATAGCCAAAGCATATACAATAGAAGAAAAGGTTAATATTTATCGAATTAAAATTCAAGCAAATACTTCCCAAGGTAAACTAACTCAAGCTATTGATATTGCTCAAGAAATTTTACAACAGTTGGGTATCGAGTTTCCCGAAGCACCCACCCAAGAAGATATTCAACAAGCGATCGCCGAGATTGATGAAGTGCTTGGGGATAGGGAAATTGAAGATTTGATTAATCTGCCAGTAATGAAAGATGTAGAAAAAATTGCGATTGTCGAGATTGCCTGTAGCGTCTTCCCAGCAGCTTATATATCTGGTTCATCGTTGTTTCCATTGCTGGTTGCCTTGTCAGTTAAGCTATCTATTCAATATGGAAATACATTATTTTCAGCCTCAGCTTACGCTCCTTTCGGCATCCTTGCTTGCAATATGAGAAAAGATGTAGATGCAGGGGTGAAGTTTGGTCAGTTAGCACTTGAACTTGTATCTAAATTGGATGCTGAAGTTGTAAAGCCAGAAGTAATTAATGTAGTTGGTTCGTTTATCTTACATCGTAAATTCCACATCACAGAAACACTACCGCTTTTAAAAGAAGGATATTCCAATGGACTAAAAGTTGGAAATTTAGAATTTGTCGGATATATTGCTCATAATTTTTGTCTAAACTCTTTTTGGAGTAGTCAAGCATTAAGTAGCTTGGAACAAGAAACTCGTGCTTATTATCAAGAACTGGTGCAATTGAATCAATTGACAACAGCTAATTGGTGTAAAATTTACTGGCAATCTATTTTAAATTTGTTGGGGTTTGCAGAAAATCCCAGTATTTTGTCTGGAGAAGCTCTTCAAGAATTGGAATTTTTACCTAGACTGCATGAAGCTCATGACTTCGGTGGTTTATTTCTCTTCCACTCGTATAAGTTAATGCTTTGCTACCTATTTGGAAATATTGAATTTTCTCAAGATATTAGAGGTGATATCAGGAGTTATTTAATGGCTGCTCCTGGAATTGTTGCTGAACCTGCTTTTTATCTATATGATTCTTTAACAGCTTTGAGTTTACAATCAAAAGATAAAGCAGACATACTCCAACAGGTAGAACAAAATCAAGCACAGTTACAACAACAATGGGCGCATTATGCTCCGATGAACTACCAACATAAGTTTGATTTAGTAGAAGCAGAAAAATACCGGGTATTAGGACAACATTTAGAAGCAAGTAAATTATATGACAAAGCGATTTCTGGAGCTAAAGCTAATGAATATATGCAAGAAGAAGCCTTAGCTAACGAACTTGCAGCTAAACTCTATCTTGGTAATGGTGAAGAAAAAATTGCAGCAACATATATGCAAGAAGCCTACTATTGCTATACTCGTTGGGGAGCTAAAGCTAAAACGGATGATTTGGAAAAACGCTACCCTCAACTAATTAAATAAATCATTTTAAAAAGATAAAATGCTTAACTATATTTTGATATCTGGCAAGGGATTAGTTCCTAATGCAACTTTTCCCCAGCGCATTACATTAGCTGCTGCTACACCCGCTCCCCCCATGCCATAAACCAATACCAAATCATTTTCTTTTATTTTTTCAAATTGAGCGGCATAGTAGAGATTTGCCACAGTCAATACAGGACCACAATTACCATAGTGAGGATAAAGATTGATTGTTTGCTCGGGGCTTATACCTAAAACTCGTGCCCCAAAACTAGCAAACCAGGCAGAAAGGGTATGAAAAATAAAAAAATCTATCTGGTCAAGCCTGACTCCAGCAAGCTCACAAGCTCCCTCACAACAAGTTTTGAGATATTCTTCAGCTAATATATTGGCAAGTTTATTGGCATCATTCGATATTTGTATACGCACTTGTGGATTGCCATGGGAATCATTGACTGGCTTAGCAGAAACAACATCTACTGCTCCTGTATGAATAACCTTAGTACCAAGAATACCTTGATAAGGCTCAATCGAACTAACAATAAATGCACCAGCAGCATCACTTGTATGCCAAGCAATTGTATCGGTTTCATCGAAAAACTGAGCATAAGTACAGGAAACAACTACCAATACTTGACGATATTGTCCGGTTTGCACTAAAGCATGAGCTGTTTGTAGTGCAAGTGGAGTACTACCAGTTCCTCCATTAATATTCCATGCAGCTCCTTTAAAACCTAGTTTATTCGCAAGGAAGGTTGCATTTCCTAAAATAATTTGTTCGGGCCAAACAGAAGCTACAAGTATGAGGTCTACCGCATCTGAAGTCAGTTGTGCCGCAGCTAATACATCGCAAGCTGCCTGATATTCTAATGTCAGCGATGACTCACCTACTCCCAAAACCCATCTCTTAAGACTTCCTCGAAAAGGATCGGATAAATAAGGTACCATTTCCTCCTCAAACACATTACTAGGGATAGAGCCACTAGGTGATAATAATTTCGTTAAACTTTTTTCTTCTGCGATTTCAAATAATTGTGGATATCTTTTTCTGTAATAATCATTTGTTCGCTGAATGCTCGGAAAACTTACTGCTATAGCTCGAATTCCTACAGGTCGATTCACAATTAATAATCTCCTCTATATATTTATTTAACTCTAAAATTTTTAATTTTAAGTCCATTGAGAATTCAAACTTTCAATGCGGCTACCAATCGGTGCAATTTTAGTTGGATCGATGAGAACATCTATAATAAAAGGTTTTTCTGAACTTTTTACTTTCTCAAGCGTTGTATAAATATCAGATTCTCTTTCAACGCGAATAAATTCCGCACCCATGCTGCGGGCAAGTAAAGCAAAATCAGTTTGAGGAATCATTGCATCAGTTCCTTTGAATCCCTGCATTGCCTGTCCCTGATTACACATATTGTAAAGCTGGTCATTCAGAATAATCCAAACTGCAGATATATTGTATCTAACGGCAGTACTGACTTCATGATTCATCAACATAGAACCATCTCCGACAATGGCAACAGCTTTACGCATATTTACCATCCCTGCACCTACAACACCTGTAGTAAAATGTCCCATACTACCAAACCAAGTACTTACCCGAAAACGTTCTGAGTCGTTGAATTGTAAGTGATGAATAGCCCAAGCAAAAGAGTTTCCTGCACCTGCCATTACAACAGCATCGCTATTTTCAACAATCTGTTGTTGAATGGCTTGCATAAGAAATTCAGGACGAATCAAACCTTCTGTTTTTGCAGCGATCGCCTTGCGTTCGGATGTTGGTAAATCTATATGTGACAAATGTTTCGGATGCTCTGGAAAATATTTGAGTAAAGCCCTAACAAAAATTTCTACATCAGATTGAATACCAATCGTTTCAGCCTCAGGATAGGCAATACCTGGTACTTTTGGGTCAATATCAACATGAATAAAACCGCGAGCGGGAACCATTCTAGGATTATAAAATGAGGTGGCTTCACCTAAACGACTTCCTAAAACTAATGTGCGTAAAGGACGATATTCTTGCATATATCGTAGAACAGATTCATGCCCTGCGAAGCCTGTAACTCCAACAAATTGAGGATGATTTTCGGGAAAGATACCCTTACCACGAGGGGAACACATGACTGCTGCACCGGTTTGCTCGGCAAGTTGACGAATTGCTGCTGCTGCTTTCCTTGCTCCAAAACCAACCCAAATAGCAAAAGGAGCCTCCGATAACAACTTTGCACATTCTGCTACAGTTTCTTCGTTTGCTGTAGCTAAAGACTGGGATAAAAAAGTTTGTGACAGTGGAGTTTTAGATAAACTGCTTTGAATTGCACTAGGAATACTAATATGAGCAACAAAACTACCGGGTTGGGTTAAACCATTAGCCAATCTCCGAGAAATTTCTGGAAGTTGGTCGCTGTTTTCGAGAGTAGTTGCATAATCGAATATAGTCCCTGTAGTAAATATATCTGCATAAGGCATAGTATTAGGTCCAGTTTCTTGTACTGCCCAGCGTCCCCGTTGTGCGGTTGAGGTCATACCCGATAACAAAATCACTTTTGCTCCTTCCCAACGAGCTGCCATCAATCCTGTTAAGGCATTGGTAATACCCGGCCCTGTAGTTGTAAACACTACGGTAGGGCAATCGTTTGCAAAATAGGCTTCGGTGGCAGCAAAGGCGGCACCTGATTCGTGACGGCAGTGAATCACTTCAATCGAACTTTGTTGCAAATTGTGCCACAAACGAGCGATGGCACCTCCAGAAACCCCAAAACTATGTTTCACTCCTAGTTTTTCGAGCATTTTAACTACTGCTTCGGCAACTGATACAGACGGCTTCGGCCAATTATTCATTGTTTCATCGGCCCAAGCATTGTCTAAACGTTGAGAATAGTTAGACGAATTAAATATTCCTGTCATGATTGCAATATTTTTGTGATTTAATAATGGAAGCGTGAAATTTATTGCGGTAATACCCTTGGGAATTACTCCCTTCCCCGCAGAAGATTACCGGCGTTGATTGAAGGAGTAAGGGAAAATTTTTGATCGGAAATCTTACAGCGTAACCGGAGTAATCAAAGCAAGTACTAATGGTTGATTACATAAATTTTGACTGGTTCATTTTGTCTAAAAATCAAATCAAAAAAAAATAATATTTTCTTTAGATTTGCCTCTCTTTGTCGAATCTTATATATGAGTGGTATTCAATTCAAGTCATCTATTTAACAATTGCATTTCATTTTTAAGCAAATTATCGTAATAATTAGGTTTTGACTAAGTATTTTGACTTAATTTAATTGTGCTTTGCCAAAAGAATCATAAATATCCTAGTACCGCTTCGCCGAAGTAAGAAGTAATAAGTAAGAAGTAAGAAGTAAGAAGTAAGAAGTAAGAAGTAATAAGTAATAAGTAAGATTTTCTAGGCTTTTCAGCCAATTTAAATGGTTGCCTTATTTATGCCGTGCTGTACTAGATTTATTTTAATAAAAGGATTAAAAGAGATTAATCAAAACAACTTGAGCATTACAGAGTCAGAATATGAAGTCATGATTTCATCATGTTTCAAGCTGGGTACAATTATATATATCTAAATCAATTTTGCCTAAAATTAAATTAGATTAGGTAAATATAATTCATGATTCAATTATCTAATTTGCCACTGTGTAACTGGTGTGCCAACAGTTTTTAATCACCCGAATTACCAATTCCTAATTCCCAATTCCCAACGCCGGTAAATTTTAACCCCTCACCCAATACAGTTTAGTAATCGCTCCCCCTGCTCCCCCTGCTCCGGTGCTGTATCAATCCACCCGACAACGAGTTTCATCATTACAACCGAGTCTTTCAACTCGCTGCTTAATTACAGTTTCTAAATTTGGTCTTCCGGTTAGAGGTAAACGTAAATCCGCCCAAATACCGTAAATAAAGTTAGCGATTGCTCCCAAAACCGGCAGCTTAGTAATCGCGTAAATCCAACCCATTCCCAATGCTTCGTACACTCTCCGGAACACTTCGACGTTTTTAATTACCGTACCGTCGGATAATATGCCATGAATTCTTCCCATTGCTGTTTCAAAATCAATGCCAGCATTAACCATAGGGTTATAATCGTCTGCTGCAATATCTACAAATGCAATTTTTCCTCTACCAGCATCTTTTTTTTGCAAAAAATTAACTTCTCGCAAACAAAGGGGACATTCACCGTCGTAAAGCAGTTTGATTTCCCAATTGACTTGATTTTGATTTGTGCTGGTACTGGTTGAGGAAGACATAGGATTTTAACTTGATTTATATAAGGTATTGACACTCCCCACGCATAGAATGCGGGGGATTCTTGGTTCACGGACAGAACTTAACCGAGCAGGATTTCTCCAACGCCGGCCAGTGGTTCTATCTCCCCAAGCTTATAAGATTCGGTGTGCCCCACCGTACTTAGGCCCTTTTGCAGAATATTAATCGCTGCATTGATATCTCTATCTTCTATATATCCGCAATTATTACAAATATGAGTTCTAGTTGATAGAGATTTTTGTACTTTTTCACCGCAATTAGAACAATTTTGACTAGTATTATGGGGAGCAACAGCAATTGTTAACTTTCCATATTTATAGCCAAAATAATCCAACCAGCGACGAAACAACGACCATCCTGCATCACTAATCGACTTAGCTAGACGTCGATTTTTAACCATACCTTTAACATTTAAATCTTCATAAGCGACCAAATCGTTAGATTGGATTAAGCGGAGTGCCACTTTCTTGACGAACTCTTCTCGCTGCCTACTTACTTTTAAATGTTTTCTGGCATATCTAATTCTAGCTCGGTGATAATTTTGGGACTGTGGTTTTCCTTTACGATACTTTTTAGATTTACCTCTATTCAGATTATTTAATTGTTTCTCTCCCCGACGATAAAATTGCGGATTGTGTTCAATGTTTCCTTGACTATCAGCCAAAAAATATTTAATCCCAACATCAATGCCTACAGCTTTTTGGCTGGGAGTTAAAGGCTTTACGCTATCCCTGGAGTCTAGCTGTACACAGAATTGTACATAATAACCATCGGCACGATGTAAAATTCTAACTCGTTTGATTTGATTTAACTGATAAAAATTTAAATCACGAGAACCTATGAGCTTGAAAGTACCTATATCTTTTTTATCGGTAAAAGTTATATACTTTCTATCATCTGATAGCTTCCAACCGGAAAATTTATATTCAACCGAACGAGTATTTTTTTTAAATTTGGGATATCCCTTCTTTCCTTTAATTTTATTGTTGCAATTGGCATAAAAGCGATTAACAGCTTTTAAAACTCTTTCAACCGCAGTATGAAGCGGCGTGAGAATTTAAATCTTCTACAAACTTAAATTCCTTCCTCAATAACGTGTTATATCGTAACATTTCGGTTTTACCTACACCACGATTATCCATCCAATAGCGAAGCACCTTATTACGGACAAATTGATATGTCCTAATTGCTTCACAGATGGCTGATATCTGTTGCGGTTTTGGTTTGACTTTAAATGAGTAAACAAACACGTTTGACACTGATATCTTAAGTATCAAGGAATATTATATCATAAATAAAGCACCACTTCCACGGGGATTAAAATCCCCTACGGACTTACCCCATGCTTAGAAAGCAGGGGCTTGCGTCCTATGATTTTCGGTCA
>JBCBPQ010000076.1:0-28352 GCA_039820645.1 Cyanobacteria bacterium J06633_8
ATTTCACTAAAGTTGTGGAAGGTGCGAAGCACCTTCCACAACTTGTAGTAAAGGGCGATCGCATTACTGAATGTGTATTTGGTAATCACCATTTTGAATTATTATACCGGAGAATGTAAAGATACCAAATGGGTTCTATAGGAGAGGCAAGGTTGTTGCCCCGCAGTCGGTACTTACTGCGGGAACCTCCCCTTCTGCTGCGGTTGGGAAGAAAACTGAAACTGTTCGCTGATAACTATCTAAACTGGTTGTTCTTCATTTTTGACTGCAAAGCGAGCCAGAATAAAACAGAGAAATGCGTTAGCTAGTAGAAAACCACGAGCTACAATACCACTTCCCAAGCCCCAAACTGCTGGATCTGTTATGGAACTTACAGCTAAACAAGCTGCAACACCCAAGCTAGAGCCGATTGCAAACCATTTCCATCTAGAATTTCCTAAAAGTAGTGCCATTAGGACAAGAGGAGCTAAAACGCTTGCAAATAATGGGTTGAAAGGATTAGTTCCCTGTAATGTATTACCTAATTCGGGAATAGAGCTACCTAGTAAGCGGAAAGGCCATTGAGGAAGGTCAAAGATGTAAAATCCTTTGAGGAAAAATAATCCAGAGCTACCAGCAACCAAACCGCTGGCTAAAGTCCAAGTCATGGTAAAGGGGAAGTAAACTCGTAAAAACCAAGCTAATAAGTAAGAGCCCACTACCATCAAAATCTTAGGTAGAAGCGCTACCATGCCTCCGTCAATCCAAAAACCAGGATTTAGATAACCGCTATCGCGCAACCAGCGAAAGAAGTCTTGAAAACTAATTGTTCCTTGCTCGGCAAGGTATACTGCTGCTTCAGCATTTAATTGTCCGGCTCCATAATAGTTTAAGCCGTCATCTTGAATCACTCTTGCTGATTTTGCCAGAACTTTTACAATTTCGTCTGGCTCTTCTACTCCAGCAGCTTTAACTAATGCAGCAACGCCAGCAACATGAGGTGAAGCCATACTTGTACCCTGCAAGCCAAGAAAAACTTCTTCACCTTTACTGTCCATATCAACGGTTGCTTGCAAAACTTTGCCAGCATCGCTACCACCAGGAGCAGAAATATCAACTCCAGCACCATAATTAGAATAAGACGCTTTTTGACCGTCAGGACCTAAAGCGGAAACTGCGAATACATTTGGATAACGTGCGGGATAAGAGGCAGAATTTTGATTTTCGTTACCAGCAGCAGCAATAATTACTACTCCTTTGCTGTGAGCATAATTAATTGCATCTTTCATCAATTGGCTTTCACCACCACCACCTAAGCTCATATTAATCACATCTGCACCGTTATCGGCAGCAAATTTAATCGCTTCGGCAATATCGGCAATTGTACCACCGCCATTATCGCTAAGAACTTTCAAAGGCATTAAGCGAGCTTCGTAAGCAACTCCGGCTACACCGTAACTGTTATTAGTTGCTTGAGCGATAGTGCCAGCAACGTGGGTACCGTGCCCATTGTCATCTGAAGCCTTTTCTCTATCGTTAACGAAGTCGTAGCCTTTAACAAATTCAGTTTCAACTAAATCGCGTATCTTGGTAACACCAGTATCAATCACGGCTACCGTTATGCCTTTACCTCTATTTTTGTCCCAAGCCCCTTCAATGTTAATGTTATGTAAATGCCACTGTTGAGCGTAAAGCGGATCGTTAGCTCCTTTAAGGCTTGGCTTAACTTCTTCGACGATATCTTCAGAAGACTGTATATATTCAGCTTCTCTAGCAATTTTATCTTCTTCGGGATTACCAGATTCCGGAATTTTATATATGTAGTTTGGCTCTATAAATTCCGTGTCTGTTGCTAGTTCTGACTTACGCAGATTTTTGACTAGCTGCCGATCCCCTTTGATAATATAAACATTATCCTTTTTGGAAAATTGATTATCTAATTTGGGAGTTACGTTGTACTTTTGTTCTATTGCTTGCAAATCTTGCTGCAATTCCTCGGGGGGAATATCTTCCCGGAAATCTAACACAATTGTTTCAAATTCACCACGAGCTGCAAGTCCCTTTAAGTTAACAAAAGTTAACAAAGCAAAACTCAACCCGATGACAAACAAACAAAATAATATGAGTTTTTTCATTTGATTTTAAAAGGTGGCTCTTTGTCAGTTTGAACACTACCATAGCTCACACATAGCCATCTTGCTTGAAGACGGAAGCATATTACCAGCATTAGAAGTACTGTTTGGGTGTAAGCCTAATTCTTTACGAGATGAAACCCAACCGAATCGGACATTTTCTTTATTGTTACGTAAGTTTCATTTAAGACGGAGTATTTGAAGCAAAAATTTAGGTTAAATCATAGGTTAATTTTATGGAACGCGGACTTTTATGGCTACCCTTGTTAGTGGCATTTATTTGGCTAGCTTGGCAAGGTTCTAGAGAATATAAAAAAGTTGAAGGCTATCGTGTTTGGGCGCAAAATTTTGACAGAGCAAAATATGATATTTATGCAGTTTTAGCCCAAAAAGGAAATGAACTTACTTGGGGTAAACCGACTGTTAAAGGTATTGCGGATTTAGAAAAGTTTTCTTTAAATAATCTAAGGGATATCAACCTATTGATAGATGACAAACCCATAAATACAAATGATTTACCTAGAAAGGCTAGAAAAGTTGAATTAGAATTCCTTTTCTCTGAAAATTCTAAGGTTATTCGCGTGCCTTTTACAGAAATTCCCTTAGCCGGAGAATGGGTAAAGTTTCTTCAAGATCAATTGCAAAGAATTAAAAACCTTGACTAAATAAGTAAAAAAACCTAACTGTCTTTCATCGGTAAACAAAACATTCTAATCAAATATACAATTTAAAATTGTTACACCTTGAACAAGATTAAAATGGCTTCAATCATGTATTTTAATGTCATAGTTTATAATGCGTATTTAAAAATAGGTAAATGAACACCACTACAACATCTAAGGTGCCCGTTGCTTTAACTATTGCTGGTTCCGATAGCGGTGGTGGTGCGGGGATTCAAGCGGATTTGCGTACCTTTGCTTTTCATTGCGTCCACGGAACTAGTGCCATTACCTGCGTTACCGCACAAAATACTTTAGGTGTAACAAGGGTTGATGCAATGCCAAAAGAAGCAGTTGAGCAACAAATTCGGACAGTATGCGAAGATATCGGAGTTCAGTCAGCCAAGACTGGGATGTTGCTCAATCAAGAAATCATTGCTACTGTTGTCAAGCAAATAGAAACTCTGCAAATTCCTAACTTAGTAGTAGATCCGGTAATGGTATCGCGCACGGGAGCGCAATTAATTGATGACGCAGCCGTGAAAACCCTTCGGGATTCTCTCATACCTTTAGCTACTGTTTTAACTCCTAACCGATATGAAGCACAAATTCTTAGTGGCTTAGAAATTAAAACCCTTGACGATATGAAAACAGCAGCCCAAACCATTTACGAAAAGTTAAAGGTTAAAGCTGTTTTGGTTAAAGGTGGTGGAATGCAGGGAAGTTTGCGCGGAATAGATATTTGGTTTGATGGCAAAAACCTCGAAACTCTGCTTATACAATTAGTAGCTACCAAAAATACTCATGGAACCGGTTGCACTTTATCGGCTGCGATTGCCGCTAATTTAGCACGAGGGGATAGTTTATTTAAAGCAGCACGTCAAGCAAAAGAATATGTTTCTTATGCATTGAATCATGCTTTAGATATCGGCAAAGGACAGGGACCTGTAGGGCACTTTTTTCCTTTATTAACAGAATAAACTATATGAAGTTGAGAATGTATTTTATATAGTTAGTTATCGCGTGATATTTGTCACTATAGTGCCTAGACAATTTAATTTTAAATGATAAGTTTACTGGTATGCTTTCGTTGTAAAACTCAGTAAACATATTTTTTTTCTGCAAAGCTTTCTTGTATTATTTTCATGTATGTTTAAAATTTTCTAATGCTTGCAGATTATGTTTGTAGTAAACCAGAACGGCATTTGTTTTTGAGACCTTATACCCATGCGAACAATTACAGACTCTGCTTACAACCAATCGCCAGAATCCTTTAATCAGTCTTACTCTGCTTCCGTACCGCTGAGTGTATACCGCGAACTATCAGCAGAGTTACAAATGGCACAAGCTGCCATACATCAGCTGAATCAACAAAACGAATATTTAGCTCAGGAAAATCATGTACTTCGTCAAGAAATTGCAAAAACTGTCAATGCTGTATTGCATTTACAAAATGCGGTAAATTCTTCCAATTATTCAACTGACGCTGTTTACACTAATACGCCTCCACGAACTTATAATCAAACATCAGCAAAAACAAAAAAGAAGCAATATGCACCACCAAACAGACAATATAGACCTCAAGAAGCACCTCAACAGCAAGTGAGACGCTCTCGTACTTCACCAGTTGCCCATAATGTTACTGAATTTTTTGAACCTCTGCCAGAACCAGTATTTATAGAGGAAGAACAAGTAAACTATTATTACGATGATGAATCAGAAATGTCACAAGTCAGCGGTTGGTGGCTGATTTTTGCAATTGTTTTTATTATTGTTATGGGTTTTGGAGCAGGTTATTTAGTTGTACGCCCTCTCTTGGAAAATCATACTAGCTCGCAGTAGGCTAGCTCATAGATTTGCATTTCAGATTTCAAGCTTTAAATTAAAATTAAAATAACAATTTTTAATTTTTCGATGTTGAATTTATGATTTAAAGCTGTCTCAAAAAACTACCTCCCTCAACTTGTTTTTCTAAAAAAACCTATTAGTGCAAACAAACCTATTGTATCTATATTACTGATACTAATAGTAATTAATACATAGAATAATTATTTACATAGTGTTTAATCATGTTTAATTCATTTTATATAATTTTCTACCATCAGATAAAAATTATTTATACTTAACTATTGTAGAAAACTTGCACATTGCAACCAAAGATAAAATTTATAAATTCGGTAAATTGCTCGTTAATTTGCTCGTTACTTTCTAAAACTAGTGGCAAATGACCATTCGTTGTGATTTTATTGATAATAATCCCTTGATATTTAAAAGCAATGTTACTTTTTGCCCCAATGAACATGGTACATGTTGATTGAATTGAGTTTGCCAGTTACCAGTTATGAGGCTGGGAATCTGGTTAGATATATAAAGCTAATTAAAGTTAAATTTTGGAGAAAGTTCAATGAAAAAAGTGGAAGCGATTATTCGCCCCTTTAAACTAGATGAAGTGAAAATTGCTTTAGTCAACGCTGGCATAGTTGGTATGACAGTTTCAGAAGTACGCGGATTTGGACGACAAAAGGGGCAAACCGAACGTTATCGCGGTTCCGAGTACACCGTTGAATTTTTACAAAAACTCAAAGTAGAAATTGTTATAGAAGATGCCCAAGTTGATATGGTGGTAGATAAAATTATTTCTGCTGCCCGTACTGGCGAAATTGGCGATGGTAAGATTTTTATTTCACCAGTAGAGCAAGTGGTAAGGATTCGTACTGGAGAAAAAAATACCGAAGCTGTATAACAAAGCTATGAAATATGAAGCGTGGGGAATGAAGAAGGGATTGCCTACGCTTCATACTTTTCATACTGTTAATTTTTCAATCTGAGGAATTAAGCTTTCGAGGGCTTTACCTCGATGACTAACGGAACGCTTTATTTCTGAACTCATCTGGGCAAAGGTTAACTGTAAATGCGGAACGTAAAAAATTGGATCGTAGCCAAAACCACCATCACCCATGCTTTGATAAAGAATTTCACCGCGACATACACCTTCAGATTCTAAAGCAATTGTGCCATCAGGACGAGCAACGGCGATCGCACAAGCAAATTGTGCGCCTCTATTGGTTTCGTTCCCTAATTCTTTTAATAACCTGGCAATACGTTGGGAATCGTTAGCACCGTAGCGTGCAGAATAAACTCCTGGAGCGCCATTTAATGCATCTACCTGCAAGCCAGAATCATCCGCTACAGCCCAACTATTAGTCGCAATAGCCACTTCGGAAGCCTTTAAACGAGCATTCTTCTCAAAAGTATCGCCAGTTTCTTCAATTTCTAATTCTTGAGGTTTGAGAACTAAATCCCAATTTAAATCCGCAAGATATTTTTGCAATTCTTTTAATTTACCGGGGTTTGAAGTGGCTACGACTAATTTCATAGGTTAGAGGTTAAAAGTTAAAGGTTAGCATTTGGGCATAGGGCATGGGGGATTGGAAATTAATAATTAAAAATTCATAACTCTTAACTCTTAACTCTTAATTCCTAACTCTTAACTCCTAACTCCTTGTCTCCCCATCTCCCTATCCCGTTATTCGTCAAATCACTCTGCCCAATTTTTTGCCCAAGCTAAGGTTTTATGTACCTCATCAAGGTTAGATGCTTCGCAGTATAAGCGTAAAACTGGCTCGGTTCCGCTAAAGCGAATCATTAACCAGCTGTTGTCATCAAGACGGAACTTGTAACCATCAATTGTTTTACAATCAACTACTTGCTTTCCTGCAATTTCTTTTAACGGTTCTTTTTGCAATTGTTGCAAAAGTCTTTCCCGTACTTCCATACCCGAAAGAGGCAAATCAATACGGTCGTATGCTGAATTAAAATTAACTTGTTTTTGTAAATGACTGTAATAGTCACCTAAATCCATTCCCGATTCTACAATTGCTTCTAAAACGTACAATGCCGAGAGCAATGCATCTCGTTCGGGAATATGGCTTCCATAACCGATTCCACCAGACTCTTCACCACCTAATAAAACTTGTGCGTCTAACATCCTATCGGCGATGTATTTATAACCTACAGGGGTTTCGTATAGGGACAAATTATGCAGCTTAGCAACTAAAGGAATTAAATCGGAACCGCTGACAGTTTTGACAATTTCACCAGTAAATCCCCGTCGCTGAGTTAAATGATCGATAAGTATCGGAATTAAGATTTGCGAACTTAGGAAATTTCCTTGCCCATCTACCGCTGCAATTCTGTCACAATCTCCATCAAAAACTAATCCCACAGATAAACCTTGAGGATTAGCTTTACGGTGATTTTTGATTACTCCTATGAACTTAGAAATATACTTTGGCAAAGGTTCTGGCGCACCACCTTCAAATAACGGATCGCGATCACTATTAATTTCTTGGACTTTATCCCCTAAAAGCATTCCTAATCCACCTGCGGATGCACCATGCATTGCATCGGTAAATAAAGTCAACTTACCCGAACTTATGGCATCTCGAATTTTGTCAATATTTACCTTACTTTCTAATCCCTGAGTATAGCTTTGCCAGGGATTAAAACTTTCTATCTTACCTTTTTCTCTACTTAAAGATACTTCCTGTGTCAGCAAACTTTCAATTTCCTTTGTCACTTCCGGAGGTACAGAACCACCGAAGCAACTTTTTACCTTTAATCCTAAATATTTTCCTGGATTATGAGAAGCTGTAATTACCAATGCTCCCAAAGCATTCTGAGCCTTTGCTGCCCAACTAAAGGCAGGAGTTGGAGCAAAAGCTTCAGTCAGCACAACATCAAAGCCCGCATCCGTTACAATGTCGGCGACAAACCGAGCAAAATCTTCTGCCATAAATCGGCGATCGTGACCAACAATAATGGTACGATTACCTACTAACTTACCGTATGTATTTAATAATACTTGCGCCGCTACTGGTGCAACCAAGGCTAAACGTTCAAAAGTGAACTCCGAGCCAATAACGCCGCGCCATCCGTCGGTACCAAACTTAATGGATTTACTGGCAACTGGCATTTGATTATCCTATATTTAAATTCTACTCGATGGATTCTAGCATTTAGTTCATATAAAGGTAAAAAAAGTTTTAAGTAAAGTTGTGAAACTTGAATGAAGATTTTTAGCTTTCAACAATCACAAATACTAAATGTGGTAATAAATGTGGTAATATTATGATTTAAAAGTATTCATTATTAAACTCAAGTTAGGTAACAATTCCGCTACATTAACAATCGCCGTGCTTATTGCAAATAATGAAATTTACTGTTAATGCATCAATAAATTTTTTTCGATGTCTATAAATGGATATGGATTAGAACTTACGATATTGTCATAAAATAAAATCGTTTGTGACAGGCACCCATTTATAATTTTGTTTGATAATTTTTTCGTTCTGACAATTTTTAATGTCAATGCTGACGCTATAAGTCTTATAAAAAGCATCACAGGACGACAATCAACTAGCTATAAAAGCATAAAAGTTGAAAATAGGTAATTTCAAAAACCGATTTTCCATCATCACTATTTGCAAAAAAAATATATGAATCTATATTCTTGAGATAAGTTTTAAAAAAATTGAATTAATAGAATGGCGAATCATAGCAAAAACCGCAATTAACTCAAGTTTTTGGTTATTTGTTTGCCCTGCCCATTCCCTTTAACATAAATTGAAACTTGTTCAACTCCTGACAACAAGGAAAAATGTAAAAGTATAGCTGTCAAACATCAACATCAGGTGTTGCTTCTTGCATAAATAGACTGATGCAGAACAACCAACCGCAATCGGGATGTTTGACAGCAACACAAAACAAAGGCACCCTGTTTCCCCTTAAAAATCATCCACTAATTCGCTCAAACGGCTGATTAAGGGATCTTCCTCTTCATGAGAAGTATTGATTTCATAAGCGGACATAGAAGTATTACTTAATACTTCTGGTGCTGGTGATTGACTTGAAGGCTGAACGACTAAACCCTGATTGACCATCATTGCCAACTGAGCCACTTGCTGACTAAGCTGTGTCAAATGTTGTTCCATCGTTGCCAACCGATTTGATTCCCTATTAAAGAAACGTTCCTCAAGGTCAGCTATTTTTCTTTCCAGGTCAGCAATATATTCTCCCGCATCAGACGGTGGTTTTGGTTGCGGTGTTGGTGCTGCTGTTGGTTGCGGATCTGGTCGTACAGATTCAGGTACGCATAAAGCTTGCCATAAAGCTTCTTTACAGAGGTCGCTGAAAGTCTTATCAGGCTCTTTTTCTAAGTGCCTTTCAACTACATCTAACAAGCTTTCATCCGCTACCCCTGGATTGAACGTAACCGATTTAACTACTTTTTTTGACCATTGGAACATTAGTTTTAAGACCTAGAAGAGCGACTGGCGGATAATTGTGCCTCTCCATAAATATACTGCCCTAAGGCGTTAGCTTGTCGAGAAGGTGCAGCTAAATGAGCATTAATTCTTGCTTCTTTAAGTAAACGTTCAACCTCTTCCCAGAAAAATTCACCACCGCCTCCGGTGAGAATTACATCGGTAGTACGTTCTGGAAGCCATGCCAAAACACGAGTGCAGATTTCCCGCGAAAACATTTCTGTTAAGTTGGGAAGAAAATCATCTAAATTAGTAGGCTTACTCGAACCTTTAGGACGATAGAAGCGTTCGCCTTTTGGCTTATTTACTGCAGCAATCAAAGATAAGGATTGACTATCAGCACCTTCAATTTCAGCGGCTACTAATTCGTAAAACTTACTCATTCCAAAGTCTTCACTTTTAGAAGCACCTCTTGCAAAACGGAAATTGTCTACCATTAAGCAATCTGTAGTTTGGTGACCAATATCTACAATAGCCGCAGGAACTTTGGTAAAGTCGACTGCGCCTGGTGCTTTCTTAGGCTGGGATTCACACCATAGTAAGCTACCGTAGCCCTCTGGCATAACCCAAACCTTGGTCACGTTAACCTTAACGGGTTCGCCACGAAAGTTCATTACGTGAGGCCCGGTAACCTGGGATATAAGTTGTGCTTTTTCTTTTTCAAACTGTTCTTGAGAAAGGTAAGGAAGACCCAAAATTACTGAAATGTCGTCTTTGAGTTTGAAGTATCCCACAGAAGCCAATACTTTAATTAGCGCAGCTTCAACTTTAGATTGTCCTACTCCCAAGTCGGCTCCAAAGTCTGCTGCTAATTGACCAACAGCATAGCCATTACCTTGGTATTCAAGCCACAAATCCATTAAAGGGTCTGTTGCACGAGCTTCAAAAACTCCTCCTCGTACTTGTTCCATTGTCATTTGCTTAACATTGGAAGATACGAAAACCACACTACCAGGCTCGCGACTCACAGTGGTTTTAGTAGAAGTTCTACCTAGGTCTACGCTAAGAATATTCTTGCTCCCACCACCACCGGTATTGGTGAGCTTGGGAGTTGTATTAATCGGAGTAGATGCCGTGACTCTATTCATCGGTATAGCAGCGGCATTCATTGGGGTAGCAGCGGAAGGTTGTTCTGTCATGGAAATTCCTAGTTTCTACTTAGCTCTAAACAAGTTACCATGCTAATCTTACTTGCATTCATTTATCATCCGTTAACAGTTGTGAGTCAACTCTAATTAAGACTTTAGCAATAATTACTTAAGTACTTCAGTTAGAGCTAGTGGGACTGTTCGCTGTTTCTGGATGATTTCACAAATTACAAACGATAACAAAGTTATTTGAAGCCCGTTTCAAAGGGCAGTAAGTTTACTTAAAACGCTAGTGAAGACAATTACTTATCTTCTCCTACCTAAATAAGACTTTTGCTTTATCGCTTTAATGATAAGCGACATAGCCATATTATCTTTGTAGAATTGCTTAGACGAGTGGCAAGCGACTGAACAAACTACTCTATAACTGACTACTGAAAGCGCTTTTTCTGAGTATGTTAGCAAACCTACCCATGTACTGCCACTAATTGTGTAAAGCATGTAGGTTATTTTTGGGATAGTACTGGTGAATTTATGCATTCTAAATTACACAGATTATCCGTAAGCTACATATCAAGATCGCTCAAACTAACAATCTGCTGTTTTTTCAAACTTATGATTGGTTTGAATATTTATTAAGCAGCTAACTTGATAGGTTATATATGACTGTTCTTATCGATAAAGCGATTAGCCTATAGAAGATTTGACGGTTAAGATTGTGTTCTCTTTTTACTATATATAACTCCCAGTAAGTTAAATTTTAAGATGAATACGATACACTCAGCCTCAATACGATATTCTCAATTGTGGGAGGATTATTTAAAGAGAAACTGATTGTATGCTCCATAAAAAGTGCATTATTTCTGTGTTAACAATCAAGTTCAATCGAATACACTACGGAGATTTTTTTTAAATTATTTAAAATTTATTTAAATTTAAATACTTGTAGGCAGTATTTGATATCAAGATAAAAGAAAATAAGAGTAGCAAGCAAGATTATCTTACTTACCACTCCCTAAAAGGCTAACAGAAGATAAAAACAAATTAGCTATAGTCTACTTAGATAGTAGAACTAAAGGACTGCATAATCGGCTCGGATTGACTATCTAATGGGTTCCAAACTTTATCAGAAACAGCCATTTGTTCGATTAAACTTGCTAGTCTCAGAGCCTTTAAAGCTTGTTCGCCACCTACTGAAGGTTGATTGCCGCCACGGACACAATGAATAAAGTGTTCTAATTCTGCCCTTAGTGGTTCCACATTAGAGGTGTAGACTTTTTCAATCAAACCATCTTGCCTATAAAGTTGTTGAGAATCTGTTGTGGAGTTAGATGTCGGATATCGGTGAATCCAAATTTCATTGTTGAGGAAATCTGCCTCGGTGAATGAATTTTTGCAGTGAGCTACAATTCTGCGTATTTTACGGTGAGTGATTTTACTAGCAGTCAAGGTAGCAACAATACCATTGGCAAACCCCAAGGTAGCGGTTACATAATCTAAGTAAGTAGAGTTCGGAGTACGAGTACCACTAGCTGATAGCTTAACTACTGGTGCAGCAGCTAATTCTAACAACAAGTCAATGTCGTGAATCATCAAATCCAGCACTACTGAAACATCATTTGCCCGGTTTGAATAAGGACTCATTCTGTGAGCTTCTAGCGCTAGCAATTCTTCGTTTTTAAGAACCTTAGTCAGTTGTCCAAAAGCAGGTTTGAACCGCTCTATATGTCCTACTTGTAAGATACAGCCAGATTCTGCTGCGGCATTGACTAAAGATTCTGCTTCAGAAATATTGGCAGCGATTGGCTTTTCAATCAGAACGTGGATTCCTGCTAGCAAGCAATTTATACCGACGGCATAATGTAAGCGAGTAGGAACGGCAATACAAACCGCATCTACATGAGGTAATAACTCGCAGTAATCCTCGAAAAACTTTATTTTGTAATTACTAGCAATTTCTAACCCTCGCTCAACATCAACATCGGCTACACCAACTAGTTCCACATCTTTCATCGAACTTAGTACACGGGTATGATGTTGTCCCATGTTGCCAACACCAATCACACCTACACGAATTGGGCAGGGTTGATGACGCTGTACGTATCCATTTTTTTCTCCCGCTGACATGCTGCTATCTTGCACTCTAATTTTCTCTCCTCAACCACCAACTTCAAAACGCTACAATTGTTGGCTTTTATACTTTATTGCCAAAAAAGTAGCCACCTAAAACCATCCAGATGGTAACATAGAGGCTCTATTTATGAAGAATTTCAAAGTTTGCTATGAGTTCCCGGTTTCTATTTTTATTTTGTATAGTCTGGTTTTATCGATGATTTTTTATGCTTTACAAAAAAAATATAGTCTCTTTTTCTGGGCTTCAAACTTTGAATAATATTTTGCATTAGTTTTTCATGCCGCAAACAAGCAATAATTTTCAAAAAAGAATCAATTTATACAGTTTTACGGGTCATGATGATAGTTTAAATAAGACTTAAATAGCGTAAAACTAATTGTAGTTAATAGAACGAGTCTTCAATTTTGAATGATTTTCACAAAGATATAATCTACAAAAAAGAACAATTTTTTTCGGATTGTGTAAAAGAATAATTTTAATCTTTATTCAAGATAACCTATTTTAAAACAGTAGTCAAAAAAATCTTCTATATATGTATATTTGATTTGTTTTTAGCTGTTTATTTTTGTAAATTAATTTTTTAGTGCTGGAGAATATAATTATAATAAAAGCTTATTCTGACCTTTTTGTTAATGTAAATTTTTAGCTAGTAAAAGTAATTTGGAAAAATAAGCTTTCATTGATTGATTTATTGATTGATTTATTTTGTAATATAAATTATGTGATTGCTGAATTAATAAATATCAATATAAATTGAAAATCAGCAATAAATCAAAGCAAATACTTATGTTTAAATACTTTATTTCAATAATCTAAGATAAAGTAAACTTGCCTTCTAATTAGTAATTGAAATGAAAGCTGTGATTTTATTGTCAGGGGGACTTGACTCGTCTACTGTTTTGTACAAAGCGCTAGCTGATGGGTATGAATGTTACGCTATAAGTTTTGATTATCAACAAAGACATAAAAAAGAATTGCATTCAGCAGTGTCAATAGCAGAAAAAGCAGGTGTTTTTCAGCATCAGGTGATTAAATTTGATTTAAGGCAATGGGGTGGTTCAGCACTCACAGATAATTCTATTGATTTACCCCAAGAGCGTTCCTTAAAGGAAATGTCTCAAAATATTCCCGTGACCTATGTTCCTGCAAGAAACACTATATTTCTAAGCTTTGCTTCTGCATATGCCGAAACCATTGCTGCTCAAAGAGTTTATATTGGCGTAAATGCTTTAGATTATTCAGGATACCCCGATTGTCGTCCCGATTATATACAAGCGATGCAAGAAGTATTTCGCTTGGGAACAAAACAAGGACGTGAAGGTAATGCCATCAATATCGTCACACCTCTAATAGATTTGAAAAAAACTGAAATTATTCAATTAGGTAATAAACTAGGAGTTCCCTGGGAGCTAACTTGGTCTTGCTATAGCGGTGCTGATATAGCCTGCGGTGTTTGTGATTCTTGTCGCTTGCGTCTGGCTGCTTTCAAGGAATTAGGATTAACTGACCCAGTGGAGTATGCCGTGAGATAGAGACCTGAAGGGGATGGAGTGCGAGTTTTTCTAGGGAGCGATAACTCACACTAGTACGGCTTCGCGCAAGTAAGAAGTAAGAAGTAAGAAGTAAGAAGTTTGATAATATAAAGGCTTTTCAGGCATTTTTAATGGTTACCTTATTTACGCCGTGTTGAACTAGATCGTTAACATCCCGCTAATTGCCGTCTTCCTACTCATTGCCAACTCTTAACCACTGGTTACCGGTTAAAGCCTTCTTACTTGAATTTGCTGCAAGCGGGGACCAGTTACCGATGCTACCGTAAATTCTAGGTTTTTATAGCGGAAACTTTCACCTATAATGGGAATTTTTTGTAATTGATAGAGCATAAAGCCTCCGAGTGTTTGATATTCTTTTGTTAAAGGTAAATTAAGTTCTAATACTTCGTTTAAGTCTTCCAAGTTTATTTGTGCCTGAACTAGAAAAGTTTGCTCATCTAACATCTGTATGAGCAAATCATTATTATTTTGATTTTCACCAATATCGCCAATAATTTGAGCAATTATATCTTGGATCGTAACTAATCCTACAGTACCGCCAAATTCATCTACAACTACAACCATAGCCAGCTTTTCTTGCTGCATCATAGGTAATAATTCGTTTAGGGGCGTATGTTCTGGTACAAACCTAGCAGGACGCATGTAGGAATGAATTTGTGTGTCTAAATTTAACTGTCCTAATGCTAAAGGCTGTGTTAGGTCTTTAAAGTAAACAATGCCACGAATATCATCTAAAGATTCTCCGAATATCGGGTAGCAAGAGTGTCCGGCATCTGCCATTTCTTGGAGAAAAATTCTTAAAGTTGCATTTTTTGATAAAGCTACTATGGTGCTGCGGGGAACCATCACCGCTTGAACTGTTACTTCTCCGAACTCAAAAATATTTTTCAAAAGTTCTCTTTCTCTTGCTCTTAAACCTGTAGATTCTCTTTCAGTAGAAATTATTAGCAATAATTCTTCTGGAGTAACAGGTGGCCTCCAGCTTTTACCGGTATACTCGATGCCGAATAGCCTTAGCAAGAAACGAGTTGATTGATTCAGAATCCAGATAAATGGGCTGAAGAATCGGACGATAGCTGTAACAGACGGCCCCAAGAATCTTGCTAACTCTTCCGAGTAAAGCATGGCTACAGATTTGGGACACAATTCTCCTAAGACAATTTGTAAATAAGCTAGTAAAAAAAAGGTTATTGGAATTGATAGGGAATGAGCGATAAATACATTTAATCCCCCGAATATGGAAAAAGATTCCAGCCATAAATTCATCAATTCGACAATTGTACTTTCTCCAATCCACCCTAGCGCCAAACTAGAAAGAGTAATGCCTAACTGAGTCGTGGATAGCAGCCTATCAATGCTACGTTGCAGCACTTCGACTGCGATCGCCTGGATATCTCCAGCTTCTACTAGCTGGTGAATTCGAGATCGCCGTACTGTCACCATCGAGAATTCTGCGGTTACGAAAAAGGCATTTATGACGATCAGAAGTAAGACTGATAGCAATCTCAGCCCTACTTCCGTCAAATTTAAATTATGAAGACCATTCACCGCCTTTTCTCATAAAAAACTGAGACCCCACTATCCTTAATTATTTGATGCTGAAATTTTAAATTAAAGGTATTCATGTTGAATTCAAATATTTAATCTAAAATTCAGAATCTCACATTCAATATTCCCACTATCTACTTTTGTACAGGAATATTTGATACTTCCAAGCGTAATTTTTGTGCCGGATAATCTGTAAGTGCTAAGGAAATCTTCTTGACATCATCAAGTAAAGCAGTAGGAATACTCACGGTACCGTAATGCGTTGAGCCATTTGAAGCCAATTCTGATGGTAAACCTTCAGTCGAAGCACTTAAAGTTCTTCCTTTATCATCTGTAACATCAAGAAAACTATACAGGAAACGCACTGAATCATCACTTTTATTATCCATTTTCACTTTAAGCAATAAAGCTCCTCCCGAATAGCGGGCTGACTCTACTGAAAAAGTCACACCTTCGCTTTCGGCTTTTACAGGAAATCCAGCTTGGGGTTTTTCTTGGGCTTCAGGAGGCTTCTGCTCTTGTTTACGCTTAGTCTTTTTTTTCCCTTCTTCTAAGTCGTTGAGCTTTTTTGACTTAGCTGCTTTGGTTTTGCCTTCAATGCGTGCTTTGACAATTTTCAAAATTTCCTGCTCTTTAACAAAGGTTACCCCTTCTTTGTCTTGACCAACATTTGTCCCTTTTCTAGCAAATTTGGTAGTAGGACGAGCATCTGGTGTTGTGACACCTTTGAGAGCTGCACTTCCTAAAGTAAAACCCCAAAAAGCACTTACGGAACCAGCCCCTAACATTAGGGTTAACAAAATCAACGTCAGAAGTACAGTGGAATTTAGTTTCATCGCCCTCGTAAATTTAGCTGTTTGCTGTAAAGATAAAGGAAAAGTATTGAAGTATGGTTCCTCAATATTTGTGCCGAACTTAATAAATATTAGTTTGCACTATTTTGTTGTCAAATGATGTAACATGAAATCTGGTAATTAATTAATCAGGTTACACAAAAGTGTAAACTTATGCTATAATTATTTATCAGCCAGGGTTGGCCGAGCGGTTGAGGCAACGAACTCATAATTCGTGTTAGGCAGGTTCAACTCCTGCACCCTGGATTTTAAACTGTATTTTCAAATATTTACTTAATTTAATTTATTACACTCTAGTCATTAGTGCTTTTCAGAAAGGACTAATGACAAAGAATTATGTATGAGTATAGCGTTCTATTTTACCTGGATGGTAAGCTGTCAAACCGGAATTCAGTTCCAACTTTTAATTGATTTGCTCTGAAACGAGGAGAAGCCAGCAACGATGTGTTATAAGGACTTGGTAAATCTGGAGTCCGAATATATGGATCGCTAGTTGTCTGCTGTTTGAGTACATCTTGATAAACAATATTGACTAACTTAGCATCTCGTTCAATTTCGTTTTCTGGATAAGAATTCTTGAACAAAGAGCCAGGTCCAAGCAACCAATCTATTTCTCTAAATAAACCGTCGTTTTTATAAAAGTCAGGATAGTTTTCGTAAAAAGCTTCTTCGATTACTTCATTTGCTGTTTTATAGCTTGATGTTTCTGCCTGTGCTGCTGCAATACCTGGTGTACCAATCGTAGCAGCCAATATCAGTAAACCGCTTACAGCTTTTAAATTATAAGGCATATGAACAACTCCTGTATTTTGGTGCGAATTTTGACTTATGCTAAATGTCAGAACTCCCACAAGTTCGACTAGTCCGGTGTAACATAAATTTAATGTTTTGTAATGGTTTATTACGCTGAAAACTCTACTCAGAAAGATTCATGGGCTACTGATACCGATATAAATGTTATTCGCCAACGCTTACTGGATTTATTTTGTCAACTTGCTTATCAGGAAGGGGATTTTGTTCTTTCTTCTGGAGCGCGTAGCAGTTATTACATTAATGGTAAAGAGGTAACGCTTCATCCCCAAGGTGCTTTAGCTATTGGTCGTATTCTCTTAAATATGCTTCCTTCAGATACTCAAGCTGTAGCGGGTTTAACCTTGGGAGCCGACCCCATTGTTAGTGCTGTGAGTGTAGTTTCTGCAATAGAAAATAGACCGATACCGGCTTTGATTGTACGTAAGGAAGCCAAAGGTCACGGAACGAAAGCTTATGTAGAAGGTCCAAGTTTACCAGAAGCGGCTAAGGTTGTAGTTCTAGAAGATGTTGTTACTACTGGGCAATCGGCAATGAAAGCTGTAACCAGGTTAAGAGATGCCGGTTATACAGTTAATCAAGTAATTTCACTGATAGATAGAGAACAAGGTGGAGCGGATTTCTATAAATCAGTAAATTTACAGTTTGAAGCTGTTTTTTCAATTACTGATATTCAGGAACAATATAAGCAGATTTCTGATTAATATTTGTGGTTGCATCCCAAACCAATGTACTATATTGGCTTGGGATAAACTGTTAACTTTGCGTTACCGCTTTCTCCTCGGTTTTCGCCAAGAACTTTTCTAGTTCGGTTAATTGATCGGCATCAACTTTGGTCTGCATGGGACAGAATTTAGGACCGCACATCGAGCAAAATTCAGCAGTTTTATAAATATCGGCTGGTAAGGTTTCGTCATGATATTCTTTGGCTCGGTCGGGGTCGAGTGATAATTCAAACTGACGATTCCAATCGAAGTTATAACGAGCCTTAGAAAGCTCATCATCTCTATCTCTTGCTCCGGGACGATGTCTGCCGATGTCTGCTGCATGAGCAGCAATTTTATAAGCAATTAAGCCATTACGTACATCTTCGGAATTTGGCAAGCCTAAATGTTCTTTTGGGGTAACGTAGCACAGCATTGCAGTTCCGTACCAACCAGCCATTGCTGCCCCAATTGCCGAAGTAATATGGTCGTAACCAGGTGCAATGTCAGTAACTAGAGGTCCGAGAACGTAGAAAGGAGCTTCGGAACATTCTTCCATCTGCTTTCTAACGTTGAATTCAATTTGATCCATCGGCACATGTCCGGGACCTTCTACCATAACCTGTACGTCATGTTCCCAAGCTTTACGGGTTAACTGTCCTAAAGTTTTTAGTTCGGCTAATTGTGCTTCATCCGAAGCATCGTGAGTACAACCAGGACGCAAGGAATCACCCAAGCTGAAGGAAACGTCGTATTTTTTGAAAATCTCGATAATATCTTGGAAGTGAGTATAAAGTGGATTTTGCTTGTGATGGTGCAGCATCCATCTGGCTATAATACCACCACCGCGAGATACAATACCAGTGATACGATTTCTGACCTTAGGTAAATGCTCTATTAAAATTCCAGCATGGATTGTCATATAATCCACACCTTGCTGAGCGTGTTTTTCGATAATGTGAAGAAAATCATTAGCAGTAAGATTTTCCATATTACCGTGAACGCTTTCCAAAGCTTGATAAATTGGTACGGTTCCGATGGGAACCGGTGAGGCGTTGATAATAGCGGTACGAATTTGGTCTAAATTCCCGCCACCTGTAGATAAATCCATGACAGTATCAGCGCCATACTTAACCGCTAACTTAAGCTTATCTACTTCTTCATCAAGATCGCTAGAGTTGGGGGAAGCGCCAATATTAGCGTTTACCTTACATTTGGAAGCAATCCCAATACACATTGGTTCCAAATTGGTATGATTAATATTTGCTGGGATAATCATCCTTCCCCGCGCCACTTCGTCGCGAATTAATTCCACAGGGAGGTTTTCCCGTGTAGCAACATGGTGCATTTCTTCGGTAATAACACCTTGACGAGCGTAATGCATTTGAGAAACATTACCTTGTCCGCGTCGCTTAACGACCCATTGTGTACGCATATTCGGTTTCCTCAATAAACAGCTTCCCTCCGCCGGTATTATCCGGACTCAGGTGCAAAGGGTCTAATCTCAGCCCGTTGAAAACAGGCACCCCTAGCATTGAGAAATTATACTACCACTTTTTTTGCGGATAGAAGAAATACGTTAACATTTCTCTATTTGGGGATGAAAGTTAGGAGTTTACAGTTTTAAATACAGTTTTAAATTTTGGATTACCATTTACCAATGCCCGATTAATAATGCCTAAGAAAACATACCGTTACATACTGTTTTATAAACCTTATGGTGTTCTTAGTCAGTTTTCTAAAGATACCCCCAACCAAAAAACTCTTCAAGACTATATTTCGGTTCCCGATGTTTATCCTGTGGGACGTTTAGATTGTGATAGTGAAGGATTATTGCTGTTAACAAATCACGGGCAACTACAGCACAGGCTTTGTCATCCCAGCTTTGGACACCCCCGTACATACTTAGTTCAAGTGGAAAGAATTCCCGATACAACTGCTTTAAGCAATTTAGAACAAGGGGTGCTAATCAAAAATTACCGCACCAAACCAGCCAAGGTAAAACTTTTATCTCAAGAACCACTTTTACCTCCACGCACTCCGCCAATAAGATTTCGTAAAAATGTGTCTACTGCATGGCTGGAAATGACTTTGAATGAAGGGAAAAATCGTCAAGTTCGTAGAATGACAGCATCTGTTGGATTTCCAACTTTACGACTGGTGCGAATTCAGATAGCTCATCTCAATTTAGGTAGTTTACAAGTTGGAGAATGGCGCGATTTAATTGCCGAAGAAACCAAATTGCTACAAAATTTTGCCTTCAGAGGTTATTTACAGCATAAAAGGGGATAACAACCATCACCCCTTGAACTGAATAAATTATTAGAATTCTTAATAAGTAAGTTAATTACCAAAAAAAAATATTTACACAGATTAACGTATTAGATATATCATGCAAAAAATCAATTACTATGTTTTATATTTAACATCATTTTTCACCGGGGAAACATTAATGGTTGGAAGCCCCCGGATTTATCCGTGGATGTCAACTATTTTCCGGTTGAAGCCCCTAAATTTTATTTATGGGGCATTAATTACGAATTACGAATTACGAATTACGAATTATGCTCACCCTTCGGGTTCAACAGTTTGCTTATGCCGGGGAACCCGTCCACCGCAACTGTTTCACAAAATACTTTTGACAAAAATCAAGCAAAAAGCTGTACAATACTCTATTTTTATTCATAATCAATTTATTGTTAACATAGCGGGTGCATTATATTATGAGCTTAAATGAGTCATTTAACTGGCATCAAACTCGGCTAAAACAAAATCTTGTATCTGCAAAATCTACAAGCTTGGAACTTGTGCCTCAAATTACCTCGGATTTAGAAAATTATACGGCGGAAACTTTAAGTTGTACTGAAGAAGAAGTTAATTGGTATCGTACTTTATACGACCAAACTCCCGGCATCTTTTTTACTTTAGATGGTCTTGGAACAATTCTGTCTGTGAACCAATTTGGTGCTAAAAGTTTGGGTTATGCACCAACCCAATTGCATCAAAAATCAATCTTTAGTATATTTGCTGCTTTTGAGAGCGAAAGACTATCTAACCTGTTAATAAAATTATTAGATAATTCCTCAGAAGAACTAGAAGACGAAGAATTCTATCTCAATTGTGCCAATAGTAAGGTTAATTGGGTAAAAGTCAAAGCACGAGCATCATTTGGAGTAGAGAAAAATCCAATAATTTTGATGGTTTTTGAAGATGTTACTGCTTATAAAGTTTCTCAAGCCTCAAAACAAAACGAACAAAGTTTCCGTGAGTTAGCAGATAGCGCACCAGTGATGTTATGGATGACTGATGAGAAGGGCGTGCATAACTTTTTCAATTGTCCTTGGTTGGAGCTTACTGGACGGAAAATTGAGCAAGAATTAGGCTTTGGGTGGTTAGATAATTTATATAATGACGATAAAAATTTATATTTAGACGTTTATTATCAAGCACTTAAACAAAAAGAAAAATTTCAAATTCAATACCGTTTAAAAAATTCAGATGGTGATTACCGTTGGATTTCCGATACCGGAGCTCCTCGATTTTCATCAAAAGGTGACTTTATTGGTTATGTTGGTTGCTGTATTGATATTACTGAGTGCAAAAAGGCGGAGATAGCCATAAGGGAAAGTAAAGAAGCAGCCAAAGTTCAATTAGAAGAGATGGAATCTCTCAACCGTCTTAAAGATGAATTTTTAAGTACGGTATCTCACGAGTTACGCACGCCGTTAACCAATATGAAAATGGCTATTCAAATGCTGGGAATTGCTCTTAACAAAGAGCAGCAGAATTTAATTCAAATATCGAAATTGGACAACAATTCCTTAAAAAGCTCTAAAATATCTCGCTATTTCCAAATTTTGAATAATGAGTGCGAGCGAGAAATTAGCTTGATTAATAATTTTCTAGATTTACAGCGACTTGATACTAGTGCAAAACCATTGGTGTTAGAGAAAATTGAAGTCAACTCCTGGTTGAAGCGAGTCGTAGAAATGTACAATGCACGCAACCGCAATTGCTGCAAGCAAAAATTAAAATTGATTGTAGAATCCAACTTACCGGCTATGGTTTGCGATCCATTCAGCTTGGAAAGAATATTAGTAGAGTTGCTGACTAATGCTTGTAAATTTAGTCCTGTTAACGAAGAAATTATTGTCTACGCCAAGATAAAATCTCATAACATTCAGTTTCAAATCATTAACACTGGAGTCGAAATTCCTTCTAAAGAATTACCACGGATTTTTGAGAAATTTTATCGGATTCCCAGTAACGATCCTTGGAAGCAAGGGGGTACCGGCTTAGGATTAGCATTAGTGCAGAAGCTTACGAAGCATTTAGGGGGAGTCCTTGAGGTTGAAAGCGGTTCTAATCGTACTTGTTTCTCTGTGGAACTGCCTTTTGAAAGATAATTTATGTCTTTGACTATCTGCTATAACAAATCCGGCATTACAGACGAATCCCATGTCCCCGAATAAATTTACTGATGTTTCCTTCATTACGGTTAATATACGTCACAATTAAAACAGCCATATCTTTCTTGGTAAAGGCATAATTATTTTATTGTTCTTTAGCAAGCAGAAGCTAAACTACCAGTTATAAACTAATTTTCATGGCTAGCACCAATGAGCGGGAATTAAGGACGCGGATATAATGCTGATTTGCCCTCAGTGCAATTTTGAAAACCCTAACAGCAACAAGTTTTGTCAAAACTGCGGCGCATCCTTAACTGAAAAGGAATGTCAGCAGTGCGGTGTCTTTCTCACTTTAGACGCAGTTCAGTGCCATAGCTGTGATGCAACTTGTTCGGAGATTTGGCTGGCGATCGCCATTAAAGAAAGTAGCTCGGAAGTTGTTGAAGTAGATAATCAAAAAGAGCATATTAATTTAGGAGACGATTTTCAGCAAACAGATCGACAAAAGACTTCTCAAGAAATTCCCCAATCATTTAAAGCCGGTTCTTATTTAGATTCACAACAACGCTATAAAATGCTGGAATCGCTACCAACTTTCTTTGAAAATGCGGTTAATACTGAAGCGCGCGTAAAAGTTGTCGATTGTCAACCCTATCAAGTCTCACCAGTTGATGCGATGTTGGCAAACCCGCAATTATCGGAGTCAATTACAACTTCGGTAGGCGAAAACAAAATTCCTAACGCTGCTAAAAGTTATATAGCTTTACAACCACACTGTCATTTAGGCATTCCTCCTATCCACGATGCATGGCAAGTAGGAAATATGCAGGTGATTCTGCTTGAAGACCGTTCGGATTGGCTTTATTTATTAGAAATATGGCAAAATGAAGCAACTACATCGTTGCAAATCATACATTATTTTTATCAAATGACTCAATTGTGGGATTTACTAGAACCCTTTAATTGCAGTCAAAGCCTTTTAGATTTAACTAATTTACGAGTCGATGAAGACCAATCTCTTGCATTGCAACGCTTGCACTCAAATATACGAAAAGAATCACAAGTTGCCTCTCAAGAAAATGATACACCTAAAATTAAAGCTTTAGGAAAAGTTTGGCAAGCATTATTTAGAGAATCTCAACGTACTCAATTCGGTTCTTTGTTAGAACTTTTGGGGAGACTCGAATCTGGTGAAATCGAAACGAACGAAGAACTGCGATCGCGATTACAATTAATTGCGACGGAATTGCAAGGTGATTCCGAGCAAGAAAGCCAAGACAATTCACAAGATGATTTGATTGTCACAGAGCAAAAAAACGTTTCTAGCCCTACACTTTTGCAGTTAGATGAATTAGAACAAAGTCCAACTAAAATTGATGATACACCCACAGTAGTGTTCCCGATGCAGCTAGCTAGCTTAGAAAATGCAGGGCTGAGCGATGTTGGGAAACAAAGAGACCATAACGAAGACTATTTCGGCATTGAAACAAAAATTAATAAAGTTGAGTTGCCCAAAAGTCAAGTAGCAGGGGCGCAGGGCTTATATATTCTTTGCGATGGAATGGGGGGACATGCTGGTGGCGAAGTCGCAAGTGAATTAGCTGTCAGTACTTTACGACAATACTTTCAAAAACATTGGAAATCCGATAGTCTTCCTAGGGAAGAAGTTATTCGTGAAGGAGTTTTTCAAGCAAATAAAGCGATTCACGATATCAATCAGCAAGATGCTCGTTCTGGGGTGGGTCGCATGGGCACTACTTTAGTGGTAGTTTTAATACAGAATACTCGTGTGGCTGTAGCTCATGTAGGCGATAGCCGTCTTTACCGCATGACACGTAAAGGAGGTTTGGAACAAATTACCGTAGACCATGAAGTTGGTCAAAGAGAGATATCTCAGGGGGTGAAACCGAGTATAGCTTATTCTCGCCCAGACGCTTATCAGCTAACCCAAGCCTTGGGACCTAGAGATAATAACTTTATCGCTCCCGAAGTCCAGTTTCTAGAAATTAATCAAGATACGCTATTTATTTTAACTTCAGATGGTTTATCGGATAATGATTTATTAGAAAAATACTCGCAAACTAATTTGCTCAATTTAATTAGTTCGGAAGCCAATTTAGAAAAAGGCGTAAGAGATTTAATCGATTTGGCAAATAAATACAATGGTCATGATAACATCACCGCTGTACTTATACGAGCAAAGGTACGTCCGAATTTAGAAAGTCAAATGCTCAAAGGAAAAGAGGTCAATTAACAGATGGGGGACAAAATTATCAAGCAAACGGTAGATTTAGATGGGCAAGAAGAGAAACCGGAAACAAAAGTTCCTTGGATCAAATTCCTAGGCTGAGCCTGGGAAACAGCACAAACATAGGATTTAACAAGATTAGTGCAAGAGATATATTACTTGAAGTATCTGCAAAATAAAATAAGTAGAGGATAACTAAACCAAATATTGTTAAAATCAAATTTCAATGTCTTTATAGAGACATTACTTGCTATATTCCTGCATAATTATCCGTAAATTGGTTTAAGAAATCAGTTTGGAAATTAAATTAAACGTAAGTTAGCCTTCTTATTATCATAGGTATGCAGGCAATCAGTATCTAAGTGTGTTCGCCCTTTATAGTTCAAAATAGTTAAAAATTTATCCTTAATCATTTATAGTTTCTAAGTATCGTGATTACTCTAACCCTATTAGAAGCGCAAAATAAAACACCCATTAAAGATTGGCGCTTTGAGGAATCCTCAGTGATTAGGGTGGGAAGAGCAGCAGACAATGATATTGTTTTAGATAGTAATTTAGTTTCTCGATACCATTTAGAACTAATTAATAAAAGTTCTGTGGGTAATGCTGATGCTTGGGAAGTTATTAGCAAGGGCACCAATGGTACTTTTGTTGACGGTGTGCTAATAACTCAAGTTACATTACCCGATAACTGTTTTCTGCAATTAGCTCGGGGTGGTCCTATTTTGAAATGGGAGGTATTAAAGCCAACAAAACCCGCACTATCTTCTGAGGCTGTACCTCCCGTCTGCACTCATGAAGGAAATTCACCTGATAATCTATTCTGCATTTATTGCGGTAAACCTCTCTCAATACAGTTAACAATTCGCCATTATGAAATATTGCGAACATTAGGAAAGGGAGGTATGGGCACTACTTATCTTGCATGGGATGCAGCCGGTATAACCACGGGTTATCCGAAACTATTAGTACTCAAGCAGATGAATGCCGATATGGCAAAGATTGCCAAAGCACGAGAATTGTTTCAACGAGAAGCGCACACTTTAGGATTACTAAATCATCCTGGAATCCCGAAATATTATGACTTCTTCGTGGAAGATAGGAAAAAATATTTGGCTATGGAATTAATCCACGGACAAGATTTAGAAAAATTTGTTTATCGCAAGGGACCGGTGACAGTAAATCAAGCCATAGAATGGATGATACAAACCTGCGATATTCTTGATTATTTGCATAGCCAAAATCCGCCATTAATTCACCGCGACATAAAACCAGCTAATTTAATGGTAAGAAATTCCAATAATCGCATAGTTGTCTTGGATTTTGGTGCTGTCAAGGAAATCGGTACCGCACCTGGAACTCGTATCGGTGCAGAAGGATATTGTGCCCCCGAACAAGAACGAGGACAGCCTTTGACTCAATCGGACTTATATGCCATAGGTCCAACTTTAATCTTTCTGCTAACAGGTGAAAACCCATTTAAGTTTTATCGTCAGCAAGGACGACACTTTCGGTTTGATGTGGCGAAGATTCCTACTATTACCCCTCATTTAAAAGAACTAATAGATAAAATAACGCAACCTTTACCACGGGATAGATATCAAACCGCGAAAGAAGTTGCAGCAGCCTTAGCAGTTTGCGAATGACAGCGTGTGTAATTAAATTATTTGAAAAAAGTCAGGATGAATTGACATTCTCAGGTCTAAAGACTCTGAGATTCTCCAAGCTAAACTTAGAAGGAATAGTCAAATATTCCTCTAGACACTCAAGACAACTATCATCACTGATATTGCAATTGTGCTTACTTTTATGTCTGACTTAAAGCTTTGGGAGTCCATCACGCTTGCCAAAAAACGGTACGCTCCACAACCTGCATTACTTGCTCTTTACTGTCATACTGCCGCCAGAAAACTGACCGTTGTTTCTTAGGAGCCGGTATCTCGCCGTACTAGGATGCTTCAAAACGTAGATAGTTGTTCCTACTCACAAGTCTATTTTACCATCAATGTGGTTAAAACCACCCGTGTCGCTTCCCTCCCAAGTCGGGCATACGTTGGGCTTCCCGCTTTCCGCATGTTTCTTGTGAAAATTATTTTTCAGACGAATATAAATTGCTGTGACGCAGACAAATCATACCTACGTGGACTACAGGAATTTAAAACCCGCGTAGGCAGATTCAGATTATTTAGCAGCGTTATCTTTACAGCGCTTGCAGTTAAGCGTCACTCAGAGAAATATTCCAATCGCTTTTCGCTACATATATTCTTCTAAAACCGATGTTTTTTTATTCTTCATCCCATCCTTCTACTGCAAGTAACTCCTTAACGGGGTCTTGCATGGTAAAGCCAAAATCGGCTAGTTCGCGTTTCCAGTGCTGCCATTCGTCGCCATAAAGTAAAGCAATTTTCCAAATGCTATCTGTAGGCTTGATGATCTGAGAATCTACGAGCGATTGAACATTGCGTTGCAATTTCACCATTGGGTGAATTACTTGTTGAGTCATAACCTCAATTAAAATTAAGATGAAAATTTGGGTAAATGCTGGGGGCAAAAATGCTTTCCGTTTTGCAATTATAGTCTCTGCGTAGAGTTCGGTAATGCACGCAAAGCAAGTCTCACTATCCTTGAATATAGCATAAATATTCTACATGGTTACTGTTAATTTCGGTTTTGTTCGGTAATCACCACTAATAAACTTTGGAACTCAGCAAAATCTATCATTGTTTACTTATCAAACAAATAAATTTGTCAGCAACCCAGTGGATTTAGTATGGCTATTTTTTTATCCTTAATTGCTCAATTAACTGCAATATGCATAAATGATAACAATTTTTCCACTATATAGACAATTGCTTCCACGATCAAGGCATAACAGTAAAAATTGAATAGCGAGTTGCAAATATCCACAGTTTTTTATTAATCGTTATCTACATTATCGCAAACATCGACATTTTCATACTATTTGCAGAATATTTTAATATTATCTTAACAATTACTATTATATAGTGGTGTCTCAAAGATAACACAAGGTGAGTTGCAGTTAAAACAAAAAAAAATCAAGAAATGTTTGTATCTTTATTCGATATTATGGAATTAAAAATAGTTTATCACTCACATTAATTTATCAAATTTTCTTTAATAGGACAGATGTTCATTATCTTCTGTGAAATGGGAATTTAGAGTTTGGTAGGGAAGACAGCTTTATTTTATTGAATCATCTGCATTTACATAAAAATCTTATATCAAAAGACGTAAGGCATATTTCATGAAAATCATAGGATAGGCTAAATAATTGGACTTTTATTCTCTCTAGATTCATCTGCAAGCACCTCGACGATAAACCGGGTTTGAAGCAAATCACTCAACGAGCAGGATTATGTTTAAAGTTCGGAGAAGCCCGGTTTCTTTGTGCTGATTGGGAATGGTGCAAGATATGTTTAGAGCAAGAAGTAAAATTTCAAATAATGTGATGTGAAGTTCTTTCTATGAAAGGTAAGTAGGTACACAAGTTTACGCAAGCGAAGTATATTTTGTTATTTTTGGGTACTATTTGCGAATGTTTTTTGAAGATTTAGAAGATTCAGTGTAGTACAGTCTACATTTCTCTTCAAATATTTTTTCTTAGCTTTGTGAGAAATTTTTGATTTGACATTCAACCGTACAGAGCAATTTAAACGGAAAGGTCAAAATCTTCCTTTATACTGCTTAATAAGCTTTTACAACACCTTGGTGATACAGCTTTAAGTTAAAAATAGGGCTTGGTGGTAATAGTTCAAGTCGTGAATTCAAAGCAGTTTGAAGAAAAAAATAACTTAAGGCACTTACAAGTAATAAATTATCCCACCGTTTTATAAATATTCCGAACAAAACCTAGACGTATAGTGGTGTTGCCCGATAGGGCAACACCG
>JBCBPQ010000077.1:0-28274 GCA_039820645.1 Cyanobacteria bacterium J06633_8
TAACTGCTAACTGTTAACTGCTCACTGTTCACTGATAACTGTTCACTGCTAACTGCTAACTGTTAACTGCTCACTGCTAACTGCTAACTGTTAACTGCTCACTGTTAACTGATTATGGATAAAGATTTTAGACCAGTAAATCAAATTTTGGGGACACAACCATCATTAGGACCACTTCCAGCAGATCAGATATTTCCTTGGACGGTAATTGCTTTAGCTGCTTATTTTATCGTAAATGGAATTTTTGGAGGTCTTTTTGATGATGATTTTCAAAAGTGGTTGTGGACTACTTTGATTGCTGGTTGGGGTATGGGTACTTGGTGGATATTAACAGGTGGTAGAAGTTGGCGCTTTTTAAGCAAGTTTATTGGTGTACCCAAGTGGACGAGGGGAATTGCACGTTATCAAAGCTTTTTGGAAGTAACCCATGAAGCCAAAAATCGGCAAAAAAAGCGTCGCAAACGTCCCAGGTAGTACTGTTAGATTAACTCCTTTTGAGGATGCTTTACATCTGGCGACGATGTTAAAAATATCTCTTGATGGTCGAAATGTTGGCGGCTATATTTTAAATAAGGCTAATAAGAAAGATAGTTTTTGTTTTGTTTTCGGTTTTGATTGTAGGGGAATTCATACAACTTTAAGACCGGAACAAATTGATACTATTTGTAATAATATTGAAGCTGGATTAAAAGATATTCCTGGTGGTGAAAAACTTACTTTTCATATGTCGTCTTTCACGTCGGAAATCCGACGACAGCAAGAATTGGCAAGTTTAGTTAAAGAAGCTGATTCCCCAAATATCAAATATTTATTAATGGCGGAACGTGCTAGAGTCAAGGAATTGACTCAAAACGGTATTCGCAAGCCAAAGTTTTTACGAATTTACGTTACTTTTACCGTTGAACCTGATAGTACTAATACCGATGATTGGATAGAAAGGTTATTAGCTAAAGGTGAAAAATGGTGGTTAAAATTCAAAGGCGATTTGACTGCTACCCAGCATCAACGGATTGAAACTGTTGTTAGAAGTGCTTATAAGCAGGGTTTTCGTCGTTGGGAACAGCTTTTATCTAATAAGATGGGTTTGGATGTTAAGCCCATGAATGTAAATCAGCTTTGGAGTGAAATTTGGAGACGGTTTAACGATAGTCAACCTATTGATATTCCTCAATTGGTTACTTTGGATGAAGATGGCTTGCACGAACAAGTTTATTCTGACTTGGCAAGTACTAAATTATTGATTGATAACCTGCACAGTACAACTTTGCTGATGGAAAAAGATGTACCCTGTGCCGATAGAAGTTGGGTTAATGTTAATAATCGATACGTAGGTGCGTTGACTTTTCTGGAAAAACCCGGAGGTTGGCAGAATAAGTCATCTCAATTACGCTACCTTTGGGAATTGCTTGCCAGGGAGAATGTTGTCGATACGGAAGTTTTTTGTCAGTTGAGTGCGGCGAATCCGGCGATAGTCAAAACTACTCTGCAAAGGGTTTTGAAGCAATCTAATATGACGGCGAGGCTGGCGGAAGAGAAGAGTAAAACTATTGATGTCGGCGCTCAATTAAAGTTGAAAAAATCGGTAGCGGCTCAAGAACAGATTTATGAGGGTGCTGTTCCTATATATACCAGTGTTGTGATGTTAGTGCATCGCGATAGCCTTGAGAAATTGGATGAAGCTGCAAGGTATATCGAAAATAGTTTTCAACGCCCTGCTCAAGTAATAAGAGAAACTGAATACGCTTGGAAAATTTGGCTGCAAACTTTACCGATTGTTTGGGAAGGTTTACTGGCAAAACCTTTTAATCGTCGTCAGCTTTATTTAACTAATGAGGTACCTGGTTTAATTCCTTTGGTGAAGACAAGGGAAGGAGACGGAAAAGGTTTTGAGTTAATTGCCGAGGAAGGGGGAACACCAATTCAGCTTGACTTGTTTAATCAGCATAAGAATTTGGCTTTGTTTGCTACAACTCGTGCTGGTAAATCGGTTTTGGTTTCCGGAATTTTAACTCAAGCTTTAGCTCATAATATTCCCGTGATAGCTTTGGATTTTCCCAAGCCAGACGGTACTTCTACCTTTACCGACTACACGGAATTTATGGAAGATTGGGGAGCATACTTCGATATTTCCAAACAATCGAATAATTTATTTGAGCAGCCAGATTTAAGAGCTTTGAGTTATGAGGAGCAGAAAGATAGGTTTGGGGATTACGTTGCTTTTTTAGAATCAGCTTTGATGACGATGGTATTGGGTTCATCGGCGGAAAGTCAACTGTTAACTCAGACAGTGCGCTCGGTAATTAACTTAGCGTTAAATGCATTTTTCAACGACGACGGTATTAGGGAAAGATATGAAAATGCAATTAAGGAAGGATTTCGTTCCCTCGCTTGGTACAAAACACCCACCTTAAAAGATTTTCTCACATTTTGTTCTCCAGAGCATTTAAATTTAGAAACTCAAGGTGAAAGAATAGAAGATGCGTTGAGTCAGATTCATTTACGCTTGAGATTTTGGTTATCGAGTCGGGTTGGACAAGCAATATCGGCACCATCGAGTTTTCCTACCGACGCTCAACTGTTGGTGTTTGCTTTGAGAAATTTATCGGATAGCGAAGACGCTGCGGTATTATCTTTGAGTGCATATTCAGCAGCATTAAGAAGGGCTTTGAGTAGCCCAGCATCGATATTTTTCATTGATGAAGCGCCGATTTTGTTTGAATTCGACCAAATTTCTGATTTAGTCGGGAGAATTTGTGCCAATGGAGCCAAAGCTGGGATTAGAGTTATATTATCAGCCCAAGACCCGGATACCATAGCAAAATCCAAAGCAGCATCAAAGATTTTGCAGAATTTAACAACAAGATTAATAGGAAGAATTCAGCCGGTTGCAGTAGACAGTTTTGAAACCATTTTAAAATATCCCCGCGACATCATTAGTAGAAATGCTTCAGAAAGTTTTTTTCCTCGTAAAGAAGGAGTTTACAGTCAATGGTTATTAGATGACAACGGAATTTACAGCTTTTGTCGTTATTATCCAGGTTACGAACAATTAGCAGTAGTAGCTAATAATCCCAACGAACAAACTGCCAGAAATCAATTTATGGAAACTCATGCAGATAAATATGAAGCAATTTCCGCATTTGCTCGTCAGTTAGTAGCTTCCTTGAAGAATCAGTGAACAGTTAACAGTGAACAGTTAACAGTGAACAGTTAACAGTTATTAGTTATCAGTGAACAGTTATCAGTGAACAGTGAACAGTGAACAACTAACAACTAACAACTAACAACTAACAACTAACAACTAATATGAAAAAAACAATTTTTTTTACAGTTTCAATTTCGTTATTAGCAGCATTACCAGCAATTGCTCAAGTTGGTAATGTGTGGGTTGATTTTCAAAATTATGCTAACGATTTACAACTTTATTTGAAGGATAATATTTCTGATACTTTACTACCTGTAGAATCAGAAGCTCAAACTGCTATCAATAGCTATAACGGTGAGTTGAATATTCCCAATCCGGTTGCTGCGAGGAGAAGTTTAATAGATGATATCGTTATTAATTCTTTGTCAGATAACTTTGAAAACAATCCAGCAGTCAATGCTCAATTATCGGCAAATGAAGTTGATAGACAATTAACTCGTAGTATCGCGGTAGGAATTTTGGGAGAAGAAGCTCAAATACGTTCGAGAAACAAACTTGAGAATCTTGAAAATTCCTTAGAAAATACTACTAGAGAGATTCAAAAAACTCGGGTAAATTCCCGCAGTTTTTTAGATGATATTACAGAAACTGCTATCAATTCTTCAAGTCCATTATCACCATTACTCGGTCAAAGTCAATCAAGATTAATTGAATTGCAGTTACAAAATAATCAAATTGAAAACGAACAGTCAAAGATAATTGCTGAAAACTTAGTTCAGACAATGCAATTACATCAAACTTTGCAATATTCTAATTTGAATTTAGCTAACATTTCTCAAGAAATTGAATCATCAAATCGTTCTAGAAGAGTCAAAGCATCCGCAGAAGCGGCAAGGCTTTTAAGGACAACTTCTCAAGTTGATTTGATAGGAAGAAAGAAAGAGTAAGGAGTAATTACTCGTTTCTAGGCTCTGCCTAGAAATGCATATCCTAGAGGCTCTGCCTCCAAACTTAATCTGAGGCAGAGCCTCCTACAAATGCATTACAAGGTAGAACCTTGTAAAGTTAATTAATCTAAAATTCCAAAAATTTCAAAGATGTTATTAGCACAAATTGGTATCAATGAAATTATAAACGATGGTGCGGCGACTGCCCAAAGTATTGCGGATGGTTGGGATAGACAATGGGTAGATTTGTTGCAAAATAACACCGATAAAAATTTATATGGAGCGTTGACTAATCTTGGTGTATTTTTTGCTGTCGGTACTCTATTAATTTTTATGATGCAATGGTTAAAAGATACTATCAATAATGATTATTCTCGTCCGATATCGGGTTTAATTTGGCCTTTTATTGTAGTATTGTTTTTAACAAATACTGGAAATGGAACTGTTTTATCAAATTTGACTTTGGGTGTACGAAATTTTGTCAATAGCATCAACGAACAAGTAGTAGAATCAGCCGATATAAATCAAACTTACCAACAAGCAATTAATATGAGTATTGCCGAAGATGTGGTAGGTTCTTTTTTACGTCCCTGTCAATCTTTGAATGGCGAACAACAAAGACAGTGCTTTGTCAAAGCAACAGAGAAAATTGATATCTTATGGGAAGAATATAGAAGTTTATATGGCGATCGCCCTTGGATAAGTAGATTAGAAAGCCAGGTAAATCAAATCACTTTAGGAACAGGTGTTTTATCGGAGGAAGCATTTAATTCCTTAATTGGTTCCACCGTCCAAATTACCATCAAAAACTTTTTAATTTCCCTACAATCAGCTTTTCAGAACTTGATAGAAGCTACAATGCTATTAATAGCAGCTTTGGGACCATTAGCGGTAGGTGGTTCGTTATTACCTGTTGCAGGTAAGCCGATTTTTGCATGGTTGACGGGATTTTTCTCCTTAGGAATCGCTAAAATTTCCTTCAATATTATTGCCATATTAACAGCATCAGTAATCGTTAATGGTCCAGCCCAAAATCCTAATACCAACCCAGATTTAATGTGGTTTATCATCTTTTTGGGAATATTAGCGCCAATTTTATCTTTAGTAACAGCAGGAGCAGGAGGTTTTGCAGTCTTCAACGCTATTAGCAGTACCGCCTCCTGGGTGAAATCAGTTAGCAGTTAACAGTGAACAGTACCATGACAGTACCATGACAGTTGCTACGAAAATGCTGTAGTGGGAGCATCTTGTTCCCTGACAATAAATACTTTTTCCTAATTCCTAACTTTCTCACCTTTAACCTCTAACCTCTAACCTTTAACCTCTAACCTTTAACCTCTAACCTCTAACCTTTAACCTCTAAACTTTAACCTTATCATGGTGCGTTTACTAGAAAAACGAAAACAAAAAGGTAACCTTTTAGTAACTTTTGCTGTTGCTACTTTCGGTTTACATCTATTAACTTTACTTTTATTAATAATTCAGGGGTTGACTATTCGCCAATTAAGTGTTCAGAAACCACCGACTTTTGTACAGTTAGTTGATGGCAAACCTGTAGATAATAGGAATCAATTACAGCGAAAACCGGCAGCAATTGAGGATTTTGTCAGTAAAACGATGAAATCGATGTTTGAGTGGACGGGAAAATTACCTGTAGAGAACATTGATCGAGCTAATAACCCAGAAAAAGATTTAGGAATATCAATTAAAACACCTCGGGGTGGTAGTAAAAAAGTTACTACTAGTAGTTGGATATCTAGCTTTGCATTTTCAGAGGATTTTCGTAAAGGTTTTTTGAGTACGATAGCAGAATTAACGCCTCCGGAGGTATTTTCAGATAATTTTCAACAAGCAATAGTCGCAGAATTAAATATTAATAGAATTTATCCCCCGCAGCAAATTGAACCAGGTAAGTGGAGAGTAGGAATGGTAGCAAATCTAGTGCAAAAACGCGGTGATGAGAACAAAATAGTTACACCATTTAATAAAGATATTTTTGTACGAGCAGTCGATGCTTTTAATTACCCAGTAACAGTTAATCTTACTGACTTACAAAAAGCAATTTATAAAACTCGTAGTGATAAATTAGAAATTTATGAAATCCGAGAATTATGTTTAACCGATAAATATGACAATCTAACTACAGAAGGATTCAATCGCTGTCAAAATCGGTGACAAATAAGCAGTTAACAGTTAACAGTACCATGACAGTTATCAATATTAAATGCGAAGCTTAAATACAGAAAAAAATCAAACTAATATCGTTCCCTTGTTCGCAATCGGAACATTTAGCTTGCATTTGTTCGCTTTGCTGTTGCTGATGTTTCATAGTGGAATGTTACAGCAAGTTAAGCGTAAATCTGTACCTCAAATTCTGGTACAGTTAGAAGATGGACGAGTTATCACTGCTGACGCTAAAAATAGTTTTGAGCGCGATGGCGAAACAATTCGCCGTTTTGTAGGTGAAGCTATGACTATGATGTTTACTTGGTCTGCAAAACAATCTTCTACAGTAGTTTGGGATGTTGTATCCGATTTATTGAGAAATGATTTTAAACGAGAATTTGCTCAAAAATTTAATAGTTTTGAATTAGAAAGCCCCGAGCAAAATGTTTTAGTTATTCAAAATATTTCTCAACCGGAGGTGATAACTAATGGTAAATGGAAAGTTAATATTTTTGCCCACCGTTTAATTTTTAGCCGTGGTGATAATTTGGGCAAGTCAATACCTTTTAATAAGCAAATTTTAGTTGAAACTAAAGATGAAATAACTCCTCTACCCCGTTTTGCAACTCCTATAAATTTAGCAGTTTACCGACTGGGAGAAGCAAGAATGCAAATTTACAATATCTGTGATATCGAAGATAAAAGTTGTTAGAGGTTAAAGGTTAAAAGTTTTCTTATTTATTCATCTATCTTATATTCCAATGCCCCATGCCCCATGCCCAATCCCCAATCCCCAATCCCCGATGCCCAATTACCAATTACTAATTACTAATTTTAAATTTATATTATGACTCAAGAATCAAAATCAATTAGAGATAATGAAACGGGGTTAACTGAATGGGAAACCAGGATGGCAAAGCTGGTAGGTTTAGATGAATCTATTGCAGCAGATATAGAAGGTGAATCAATATCTAATAATGTCAATTCTCAATTAGAAGATGAACCAACTGCCAACGCTACCGTACAACCGCTTTCTGCAAATCCCTTCGCCAAAGCAGGTTTAGTTGGTGGCGGTACTTTAGCTGTCGTTATGTTTGCAGGGGGATTTCTATCTCAAATAATGGGTAATGACAATTCACAACTGACACAAAATGCGATTCGTCGCCAAACCCCACCACCACCCAAAGCTAAACCCCGTATCGAACAGTTACAAGCAGAAGTTGAAGAATTAAAAACCAAACTTGCACTTTCCGAACAACTTGAAGCAGTAAAAGCTGCACAGCAAAAGTTGAGGATGGTTAAACCCGCACCAAAAGCAACCATTGCAGTTAAACCAACTCCTTCACCAAGAGCGCGCACTATTCCTCGTAATTTACCTATATCAAGGATTCCCCGCCCACCTCAACCACCACAAGTACCTGTTGTTGAAGTACCCAAAATAGTCAAAGTTGAGCGGGTTGTTAACCCACCGCAACCCAAACCACAGCCCAAAACAATTGCAAAATCACCACCAAAGGCAGCACCGGTACTACCTCAAATCGCACCACCACCCCAACCTCCAGCCCTCATACCCCAACAACCATTAGTAGAAATTGAACCACCGCCAGAGCCTAATCCCATGCAAGAATGGGCAAGGTTAGCAAAATTAGGTAGTTACGGACAAGTCTCTTTTGGACAAAATCAGACTGTTCGCAATCAAACATCTGCTACTAGAGTTGAAGCCCCTAGAAAAGTTGCAGAAACAGAAACCGAAAGCACCACACAGAGAGAAACTCCAACCCCTATAGCTCGGCGATCGCCAAGAAGAAACTTTAAAACTATTCCCGCAGGTAGCAGTGCATCAGCCGTATTAGCTACACCTGTATATGGTGAAACTACTAGGTCTGTCCGTCCTTCCCGCCGAGAAGAAAACGAAAACCAAAACGAAAACAATAATGTTTACGTAGTGCGCTTGAAAAAATCATTAAAAGCAGCAGACGGTAGTACAGCATTAGCCTCAGGCAGTCAAATATTTGCCAAAATCGATTCCATTTCTGAAAGCGGATTGATGCAGCTAGAAATAGTCAAAATCATGGCGCGAGAAAATGGTGAAATTGTAGAAAAGAGCGTACCACAAGATGCATTAATGATTCGCGGTAAAAAAGGCAAGCCATTAGTCGCCAAACAATATCGCAACAACCGCTCATCAATAGCTAGTAGGGATGCAATATCATTTTTAGCAGGTGGAGTTGGTAAAGCAGCAGAATTAATCAACCGTACTGAATCCGAAGTTGTTACCGGCGAAAATGGAACAGTAGCCGTCACAAATGTCAACCGCGACCCTAGCTTAGCAGCCGGTATATTAGAAGGCGGAGCAAAAACCGTAGTGCCGCAAATATCTCGTCGCAATCAACGAGCAATTGCTCAAATGTCCCGTAAAACAGATATTTGGTATTTACCAGAAGGTAAAAAAGTTGAAGTATTTGTTAATCAAGAAGTACAAATTTGATTGGGCATGGGGCATTGGGCATTGGGCATTGGGAATTGGTAATTTTAACTCCCTACTTGCTACTTACTACTTGCTACTTGCTACTTGCTACTTGCTACTTGCTACTTATAACTGCTAACTGTTCACTGTTGACTGTTAACTGTTCACTGTTTACTCTATCTATGAAAAAAACCCTCCACCTCTCCCTCGGCTCTTTAATTTTCTCTGCCACAAGTATATTCACCGCAGGTGTTGTTTTTGCTAATAATGCTGTTTTGCGTTCAATATTTTCCTGTCAAGCTCAAGGTTTGGGTGGTGCGATTCCCACTGTAAAAGTATGGTATCAACAAGGTACTAATTTAAGCTTTATACCAGCAGGAGAAACTATCAAAAAAGTTTGGCTGGATGACCCTTCACAAGTTACCTTAGATTTTGATGGTCCCATGTGCGTGCAATTTGGTCAAGATGCCGATACTGGAGACTGCGAAGACTCCGCAGCTAACGTAATTCACCTGAGAAGAATCCAAAAACTTGATATTCCCGGAATTCCCGATACTGACAATACACTTTTAACGATAATTACAGAAGGAAATGGTAAAAAAAGACTCTACGCATTCAGAGTACTTTATCAAGAAGGAAGTCCCGAATATAATACTTTAGCAGTATTTGCAGACCCTCCGAACTTTGGAGAAACACCGTGCGTGAGAGTGCAGCAGTGAGTAGTTAGTAGTTAGTGGTTAGTAGTTAGTGGTTAGTGGTTAGTAGTTAGTAGTTAGTAGTTAGTGGTTAGTAGTTAGTAGTTAGTAGTTAGTAGTTAGTAGTTAGTAGTTATCACCAATGCCCAATGCCCAATGCCCAATGCCCAATGCCCAATGCCCAATGCCCAATGCCCAATGCCCAATTACCAATTACCAATTACCAATTACCTTTTTCTCCCATGCCCAATGCCCAATTCCCCATGCCCCTAATACCCAACACAACCAATCACCCCAACGCACATATAAAGTTTGAGTTTGTCGCCGGTAAATTATTTCTGCGTGAGTTTCGTAGGTGTCGTGTGCCGATATCCACAAAGTTTTACCGTGGGGGTTTACAAATGCTGAATATCCGGTGTTGGTGGCTCGTGCTGCCCATCTATCGTTTTCAATGGCTCTCATAATATCTTTGGCGTGATGCTGAAATTGCATTGCTTTACTGTAAGGATCGTTATTGGAAGCGGTTAGAATGAATTCTCCACCGGTAGCGGTTTGATTGCGAAATTGTTCGGCGAAGGCTGAGCCATAACAAATGCCGACGGTAGCATTACCGAAAGGTGTTTTAACAATTTGGTTGGATTTTCCCGGTATTTGTCTGGCAGTTACCGGAGATAATCTATCTATAATATCGCCTAAAATATTTTCAAAGGGGATGTATTCTCCCAAAGGTACTAACTTCTCTTTGTCGTAGCGGCTATAAACTTCACCATCCCCTGTAAAAGTTAGTAAACTATTGGTATACCTACCTTTCCCTTGACGCTTATAGCCACCAATCCAAGCTAAAACATTTTTTTGTCTTACTGCTGCAATTAAGGAAGTTTGAATAATTTCATCTTCAAAAAACGGTAAGGCACCTTCGGGGGTTAAAACTGCTTCTACATCCTGACTGACTAACTTTAAATAACCCCGAGTATAGTTTTTCAATATCAATCTGCTTCCTTCGGGCTTAAACTTGATTCTATTCGGAATATTCCCTTGGATAATTCCCACTTTTAAAGCAGCTTCCGGTGTTTGTGAAAGGGGACGAGAATACAAACCGAAACCAATTAAATGCAAGGAAATAAATAACGCGATCGCAATTGTTGCCAATCTCTGAAAATTTATACTTTCTTGATGTTGCTTATCGAAAAAACGAGTATTGAAAGCTTCTGCTAGCAAACCGTTAAAAGCAACTATTGCAGCAGTTACCGCTGTCGGACCGGAAATTTGACCCAAATGTAAGACTACCAAATTATGCGGTGATTGCGTGTAAGAAAGCGAACTCCACCATAAAGGTCCCGCGCTCCAAATTCTTTCTAAAGCACACCAAATAGCCGTACCAATTAGTACGCGAATCAAACTATTTTGACTGGAAAATAATTTTATCAGCTTAGACCAAACCATGACTAATATACCTCCCCAAAAGGAGATAAAAAGCCAACAAAATACAACTATTGCAATACTTCCCAACCAGGGAATACCCAACCAAGTTAGAGGATGAAGCCCGGTAATCCAACACAAAGCTGTACCGTGATAGCCCACACCCCATAATAATGAAGGCAGCAGGGAGGAAGATTTACTTTTATTGGGGATAGCTACTATTAGCCATAAGGGAATCATCGCAAACCAGGCTAGAAACCAAGCGCCCACAGGAGCAACGGTTAAACCCATGGCGATTCCACTTGTTAAAGCAATTATCAGTTTGCTAAAAATATTCAGCTTCATAAATAGAGTTCAATTACCAATTATATTATGTCCGGTTAAACAGTTATCATATCTGTGGAGGCTGAGTAATGAGTAATGAGTAATGAGTAATGAGTAATGAGTAATGAGTAATGAGTAATGAGTAATGAGTAATAGATTATGTTGCGAATAACCGCTATCTTTTCAATAGGTTTATATCGTAAGTAATTAATCGGAATTGGTATTACCAATTACCAATTACCAATTACATAAAATATAAAAAAGGAGTTTCCATCTCTCACGGAAACCCCTATTTAGATAAAAACTATGTACCCTACTAGAAATCTAACTGAAAAATTTATTTATCCGCAGAATTAGGTAAAGCAGAAGGATATATGCTATTAACTACCAATACAGGCTTCTCTTTGTATTCTGCTTCTAGCTTAGCTTTAACACCATCATCCCAGGTGAATCCATATTCTTTCTCTAAATCTGTAACTACAAATTTTTCTAATGTACCTGTAGCTACAACTGTCTCACCCTGCTTCACATTCTTTTTGTATGAAGCCACCTCTTTGTTATCTGGTACCAAAACTAATAAATCCTCAGCACCAATTAACTTCTCCTCATCAAGAGTAAATGCATCCTCACCGGTGACATTTTCAATTTTACCAGGTACCGCAATTACCTTATTGTAATACCCGTCAGGGCTGGTTGTAATTTCACCTGCCTTTGGTGCTAATGCAATTGACTGAGCAACAATTGCTGGTTTACCCTCGAACTTTTCATAATCTTTCGAGTTAAGCTTCAGCTTATACTCATTGTTAAAATCAGCGCTAGCAAATTTCTTAACTTCACCGGTGATTTGCAACTCTGTATCTTCAGGAAGCTCTTGAGCTTCTCCCGCTGCATTCACAACTAAGATGTCTCCACCAAAAAATTTATCATCGGCAACGGCAAATGTGGTAGGACTAATTTTGTTGATAGCGTTACTTCTGATTGTTACGCTTTTACCAATCAATTTATCAGTTTTACCAGTAACTTCCTTAGCGCTGACGTTTTCTGCTTGTTGTTGGGTGGTTGTTTCTTCTGGATTAGTTGCTTCTGGCTGATTATCCGCACAGGCTGGAAGAATTACAGCACTTAGAGCTAAGGCTAAAGCTTTTGAACGAAATCCATTAAACATCAAAAATCACTCCGTAATTTAATATTTATTTAATAATTGCAGTTAGCAATATTGCTAAAATGCATTCCCAGAAATGTTAAGTTGCAATATTTTTTTCAAGTTTTTCCTATCCTCCTCACACTGCTTATCTTCAGTCATATTGATGAATGGCAGCTATATATAAATTATTTTTTATATTAGATAGGCATTTTTTTATAACATTTCATACATTTAGCTCTGTCAACAATAAAACAGAACAACTCCATTGACTTCTATCTTTAGAAAGAGTAAAAAAATTAACAAAAAATCAATATTTCAAAAGTAATTTTATGTTTCATTTCTATAACTTTTAGAAAAATCAGATTATTGGAAAATTTAATAGTTGTTGAGAAAATAAACAATATTAATGCACAATTGTCAATGACTTAAAGTAATATTTTCAAATATATCTTTAGATAGGTTAGAAAAACATATATTTACTATATTCAAATCTTAACCCTTGCCAAAGCATCTAACAGCTCGCTGGCACTAAAAGGCTTAGCTAGAAAACCTTGAAAAATACTGCCATTGGCTTCCGCTAAACTTTCATTAGAAAGCAATCCGCTCATGGCAATAACTTTGACTTGCGGATTAATTTGCTGTAACGTGCGGATAGCTGTTTCCCCGTCCATTAAGGGCATCATTATATCTATTAAAACGATATTAATTTCTTTTTTTCGCTGCACATAAATTCCCAGAGCGTCAATACCATCTTTGGCGGTAATTACCCGAAAATTATAGGTTTCAAGAGTTGTTTTAATAATTTCACAAATTCCTGCTTCATCATCTACAACTAAAATTAATTCATCATTTCCACTAGGAAGCTGTTTCTTTTCCGGTATTACTAAATCCTTGCCCTCTATACTTGGTAAATAAACTTTAAACTGAGTATAGGAGTCTATTTTGCTCGATACTTCAATAAAACCACCATGATTTTTAATAATACCTAAAACCGTTGATAAACCCAATCCCGTACCTTCTCCTAGCTTTTTGGTAGTAAAAAATGGGTCAAAAATTCTATCTATTATTTGTGGAGAAATACCAATTCCAGTGTCAGCAATAGTAACCAACACATAAGAACCCGCTTCAGCCTCGATATTCATTTTGGCATAACTTTCGTCAATAAATTTATTTTCTGCTTCAATGCTTAAAATTCCCCCCTCCGGCATGGCATCGCGGGCATTTACGACTAAATTCATAAATACCTGATGCAGTTGGGTTGCATCTGCCGAAACTGTCCATAAATCTCGCGGCAAATTCCTTTCGATGGTGATGTTTTTAGGAAATGTACCCTTAGCAAACTGTTCAATATCTTTTAGCAAATGCTTAACTTGCAATACCGTGCGTTTACCTTCGTTACCGCGAGCAAAGGATAAAACCTGCTTGACTAAATTAGCCCCTCGCTTGGTATTAGCTTCTAACATTTGCAGCATTTCTTTAGAAGTATCGTCAACATCCCCCAGTTTTAATGGTAATAATTGAGCAATCGCGAAAATAGGTGTGAGCATGTTATTCAAATCATGAGCGATGCCACTTGCTAAAGTACCGAGACTTTCTAAGCGTTGAGCGCGGAGAAATTGGCTTTCAAGTTGTTTTTTCTCGGTAATATCGGTGTCTACAGACAAAATTGATTTTGGGTTTCCGGCTTCATCCCTTACCAAACTCCAGCGGCTAGCAACCGTAATTTCTCTACCCTCTTTGGTAATTTTATTTAATTCGCCTTGCCACGAACCACTGCGTGTCACTTCCTGCAAAGCCTCGGTTAACTCCTCTGTTACCTCTTTGTACAAAAGCTCATCGGCTTGTTTACCAAGAGCTTCATCTGCCGTCCAACCATACATGCGTTCCGCACTTTGGTTGCAGTATAAAATATCTCCTTGTAAACTTCTTAATAAAATTGCATCTGTAGCAACATCAAGTAATACTGCCTGCTGAGCAATTTTTTCTTCTGCCTGTTTGCGCTCGGTTATATCTATGCAAGAACCAATATAGCCGACAAAATTTGCATCTGCATCAAATCTAGGAGTACCTTTATCCAAAACCCAACGATATTCCCCCTGCTTATTTTGCAGACGATACTCCATCGAAAATGTTTGACGAGCATCAAAAGCATTAAAATAAATTTCTATACAGCGCTGTTTATCATCTGGATGAACCCCTTCTACCCAACCATTACCGAATTCATCTTCTAAAGTTTTTCCAGTAAATTCCAGCCACTTAGCATTAAAATAGTAGCAAAGTTTGTCACAGCCAGACAACCAAATCATTACAGGGGCTGTATCTGCCATTATACGGAATCTTTCTTCGCTTTCTCGTAAAGCCGCTTCTGCTTGTTTATATTCAGTAATATCTTTAGAAATACCGTAAAAACGAACAATATTTCCGTTGCCATCTTTTTCTACTTTTCCACAAGAAAATGCGTAACCGATGGAACCGTCTGAAGATATAAATCGGAATTCGGTTTCATAAGCAATACCTTTTTCAATCGCATTTAGAGTTAACTTATTTACTCTTTCTCTATCCCCTGGATGAATAAATTGACTAATAGTTTCCACATCTGGTGTAGAATTACCTTTATTGCGATTGGTAAATCTATACAATTCCTTAGACCACCATGCTTCATCTTTAGCCAAATCCCAAGACCAACTACCAATTTTAGCAATTCTCTCGGCTTCTTGCAGTAAATCTTCAGTTTGACGTAATTTTTCTTCAGCTTGTTTGCGTTGAGTAATATCTCTAATTACAGCGAAGAAACCAATTTTTTCGTTGCGATAATTTTTTAAAAGACTAACCGATAATTCGACGTAAATTTCTTCTCCATTCTTCTTAAGGTGAATATTTTCTCCCTGCCACCAACCATTTCTAAATAAACTTTCTTGAGCAAATTGCTTATCATCTTCCTTTAGCCAACGATATTTATAAACATCTTTTAAATTACGTCCGATAAAATCCGCAGCATTGATATTATATTGCTGCTCGGCTCTTTGATTTAGATAGATAATTTTATGCTCCTTATCGACAGCAATAACCGCATCGCTGACGTGAGCTAAAATATTTGCATCAAATTTAATTTGAGCTTCCGCAACCCGAATATGATTAATGTTTTGCTTGCCATTGTCATTTCCATGGTTTAGCCTATGGATAATTCCCTCGCGTTCATCCACAAAGAATTTTAATACATTTTTCTCTTCAACAATGCCCAGCAAATTATCTTCCTCATCCACAACGGGTAAGTGAGAAATTCCATGGGAGCGTATCATTTTTAATGCTGTAAATATATCTTGATTTTCAGTTTTTTTTAAGCTGATTACTTGCCGTATCATTACCTGAGATACGGGCATAGTCGATAAATCTTTTCCAGAAACGGCAATTCTCAGAGCCAATTCTTGAGTCAATATCCCAACCAAGCGGCATTCATCAACAACTAATACACAATTCGGCTTTTCTTCATCTCCATAACTTATATTCAGCATTAAAGTAATTGCATCGTTTACCAAAGTATCGGGTGCAACTTTTAAATAATAAGTCTTAATAACCCGATCTAGCGATATTAAATAATTTGAATTGGCAATAGATGACATAATTACAATGCCTTGTAAAAAAAAATTAAAGCAGTAAGTGTGTTTTCAAATCAATAAATGGGTAAAAAAGTTTGTCTCACCCATTGAATGTGGATAAAAAAATATTGATATTTGATTTTCAACATTATTGATATTATAACAATTTTTGAATACTTTGCACTAAAAAATAAATTGTAGAGACACTCCTATTTAAAGTGTCTCTACATGAACTAATTTAAAACAACTTAAACTCAACGCAAAACTTCAGCTTTTTCTGTTCTTTCTTTATCTATCTCCTGAGGATTAGTAACTTTTCTTTGTACAATAAATACGGAACAATGAGCGTGATGAAATACGTAATTGCTAACACTACCCATTACAAACTCGCTGATTCCCCGACGACCCCGACGACCGATTACAATGACATCAGCCTCCCAATTTCTAGCAATATCGCAAATCATTCGAGATGGTTCGCCAACGTTCTGAGAAAATTCAGTTTTGACTCCTAATTTAGTTGCTTGCTCGCACATCAAATGCAACCACTTTAATCTATTTTTTTTTAATTTTCCCAGCCCTTTGCATATTTACTATTATTTATTTGTAATTCTGGATAAAGAATAGTTGGTTGCAGAAACAAAGGGTCAATATATTGCTCGTCTAGGGGTGATAAAACGTGTAAAAGCATTAATTTAGCATCTGTTGCTTTCGCTAAATATACAGCTTCATCAAACACATGCTGGCTTATAGGTAAATTATCAATCGCTACAAGAACTTTTTTCAGCATATGGATTAATCTCCACTTAAGTGCCAACTCATTCTTTTATAGTTGAACAATATGAAGATTTTGTGAGGATTGAGTTTTAATTGATCCCAATCAGCATAGAAAAACTCTCAATTGCATTTTACTCACAACTTCCTCAAACTTGTTTTATATACTTATAGCATCAATGTTTCAGAGATTCCCATAACAAAACATTGTTCGTATTTTCGAGATAATCGCCAACAATTAATCGAGGTTTAAAAAAGAATTATGAACTATTGCCCTTGCTGTAAAGATACGCTTTTACCTCACATTAGCCATAACCATATTTACTGGTTTTGTCCAAGTTGCTGGCAAGAAATGCCCGTATGCGTTGTCCCCAAGTCTCATGGTTTAACAGCAGTAATATCGGTAAAAATAGCCAAAAACTTTCAAAAAACAGACAATCAGAATTTAAGGATAAGTCAATCTTCTAATAATGATTCCAAACTCGCTGTGTCATCAGTTTAATCGTTTAATTAAACTGATAGTGCTATCAAATAATCTTTTTAAATTTCATTTTTCACCAACCATTCTCTTCAACTGCAAGCTACTGGTTTGTCCCATTGGACATACCCATCATAATTTATGGGACAAAGCAGTAGTACATGCATCTGGTCAAATTTTATTAAATTTCCCCTTTATAGGAGGACTTTAACTCAAGTCCCCTTATTTTTTGGCGATAAGCAACTGACATCTTGCACTATTGCCAATTAGCTCCAATAAACCCGGTTTCTTGTGGTGAAAATATAATTATCTCGTTATGTAATCAAAAATAAACCGGGTTTCTGAGATAATTTAAATAAATATAAAGAATAATTTAGAAGCATTAAGTAAAGCAAAGCACAATCAACTAAATATTTTAATATTAAAATTAATTAAATATTATTATCTTAATCCTTTTCCGCTTTGATAAAAGCTATAGGGATGAAAATATTGATAGTAGAAGATGACCAATATGTTGCAAAAGCAGTGAGCCTAATTTTGGCTCATCAAAATTATGTGGCTGAAATTGCCTACGATGGAGAAGAAGCTTGGGAATTTATCAACATTTTTGATTACGATTTAATTCTTCTAGATATTAGCTTACCCAAACTAGATGGTATTAGTCTTTGCAAACAGATACGCTCCAATGGTTTGCAAATACCAATCATGTTGTTAACAGCGCGGAGTTCCCCTCATGAAAAGGCTGTAGCTTTGGATGCTGGGGCAGATGATTACATGGTAAAACCTTTTGATGAGGAGGAATTAACTGCCCGTATCCGCGCTCTTTTACGTAGGGGTAAAATAAAATCTTTACCTATCTTAAAATATGGTCTTTTACAGCTTGACCCCAAACGTTATGAAGTAACTTATAAAAAACAGCTTATTTCTTTAACTCCCAAAGAATATGCCCTATTAGAATTGTTTTTAAGAAATACTCATCGTATATTCAGTTGCACAATGATTTTAGAGCATCTTTGGTCTTACGAAGACGCTCCTACAGAAGAAGCCGTAAGAACTCATATTAAAGGATTGCGAATGAAGTTGAGAAATGCGGGTGCCCCTAGCAACACAGTTGAAACTGTTTATGGTATTGGCTATCGTTTAAATCCAATTGTTAAATCAAGTTCCGATGATTACTTATGATATAGGGTTCTACGAACATATTTTTATTCATACCTGATATTAAAGTTGTTAAAATCAGTTACCAAATTAATTTTGATAACTGATAACTGTTAACTGTTAACTGTTAACTAAACCTACATTCCTAGATAACGGCTAGCTATTCCCATAGCGTCGGAAATATCGACATCACCATCACCGTCAGCATCGAGGAAACTATTGAGAACCGAATTTCCACCAGACTGAGGATTTTGAGAATTAGTACCAGATTGTAAAAATTGCAACACCAAAGGAACCAACATTGGCAGCATTTCTTGAGCCTTACTCATATCTAAACCAGTACGTTGAGCTATGGCTTCCACTACCTGTTGCTGCATCGCTCCAGAGAAAAGTGTATTCACAGCTTGAGAATTGGCAGAAGTACCGCTAAATTGGTCTACTATAGATTGAGCTTGCTGCTCGCCTTCGTTAACTCGCTTTTCTTGCAAAGAAGAACGAACAAAGTTACCTACAACACCCATAGCAGATTGCATTGTGGAAGAGTTAGTCCCAGCATTTCCGCTCAATTGTTGTACGGTATTAAGGATACCGCCAATATCGTCCATACTGCCTAGTGTTTCGGGATTGTTAACTGCATTCAGAACTTGATCGAATAATCCCATAACTTGATATCTCCTTATTTATATTTCCTGTTGAAAAAATGTTACAGGTTCAAACAGTGCGTTCAGATTTATATTAGAAAAAAATAATCTTTATAGTTAACAGTCAACAGTTAACAGTTAACAGTTAACAGTCAACAGTCAACAGTCAACAGTCAACAGTTAACAATCAACAGTCAACAGTCAACAGTCAGCACTGAATGGTGAATTAACCAATATTAGTAATTTAGGATAATAAAAGGTAATAGAAAAGTAATTTTATTGATAACTGCTCACTGCTCACTGCTCACTGCTCACTGCTCACTGCTAATTCTTTCCTTCCCAATGCGCCAAATACCTGTATCCCGCTTAGTTACGTTAATTGTCGGTTTAATTGTCATCCTCGGGCTGAGTCTGTGGTTGATAGATTCTCTGTCTCGGCTTTACTGGCAATTATCTTATTCCCCATTTTTGGGTAATTTACTGCTGTTTTTGCTGGTGATTTTGGTTGCAGCATTAATTGCAGCTTTTGTTTATTATGTTCTAAAAATTCAATCTGGGGAACAGGGCAGCCGCAGCCGCAAACGTCCTAATATTAAACTTCCTGAAAAGAAAACCGAAACGGCTTCTACAACTTTGGAAGCTGTACGCAAACAGGTTTCGCAAATCCAAGATGAAGTTTCTCGCCAAGCTTTACTTAGTAAATCCCGCGAAATTGAAGCAAATTTATCGCGTGGTGAAATTCAAGTAGTGGTGTTTGGTACCGGAAGTGCTGGTAAAACTTCTTTGGTGAATGCGGTGATGGGAAGAATGGTAGGTAAGGTGAATGCACCGATGGGAACTACTACCGTCGGAGAAACTTATTGTTTGCGTCTTAAGGGGATGGAGCGCAGAATTTTAATTACCGATACACCAGGTATTTTGGAAGCGGGGGTTGCCGGTACGGAAAGGGAACAGTTAGCAAGGGAATTAGCTACATCTGCGGATTTATTATTATTTGTTGTAGATAATGATTTACGACGCTCCGAATACGAACCTTTGAAAGCATTAGCCGAAATTGGTAAACGTTCTTTATTAGTACTTAATAAAACCGATTTGTATGCAGAAGAAGATACACAAGTAATTTTAGCCAAACTGCGCGAGCGAGTGCGCGGTTTTATTCCCACAAACGATATAGTTGCGATCGCGGCTAATCCCCAGGAGGTAGAGTTAGAAAATGGCGATGTATTTCGTTCGGAACCAGAAATTGTGCCATTGTTACGCAGAATGGCAGCAATTTTACGGGCAGAAGGTGAAGATTTGGTGGCAGACAATATTTTGCTGCAATCGATAAGATTGGGAGAAGAAGCCAGAAAACTGATTGATTCTCAACGTCGTCGGCAAGCAAATAAAATTGTTGATAGATTTCAGTGGATTGGGGCAGGTGTAGTTTCTGTAACACCTTTACCGGTAGTAGATTTGCTGGCAACTGCTGCGGTAAATGCTCAAATGGTAGTAGAAATTGGCAGAGTTTATGGTTGCGAATTGAATATGGAAAGGGGAAGGGAATTAGCGCTTTCCCTGGCGAAAACTTTAGCTAGCTTGGGAATAGTTAAAGGTGCTTTGCAGTTAGTTACTACAGCGCTACAGTTAAATATTGCAACTCTAGTGCTAGGGAAAGCAATTCAAGGAGTGACGGCAGCTTACTTAACCAGAATTGCCGGTAAAAGTTTTATTGAATATTTCCGTCACGATCAAGATTGGGGTGATGGCGGAATGACAGAAGTTGTACAAAGACAGTTTCAGTTAAATCGTCGAGATGAATTTGTCAAAGCCTTTATTTCAGAAGCGATTGCCAAAGTTGTTAAACCTTTGACGGATAGGAAGGAGGTTGTTGAGAAGATGGAAGAGTAGAGGGGTAGCGAGACGCTCCCACTACACTAATAATTTCCAATTACCGATTTCCACCTTTAACCTTTAACCTTTAACCTCTTCGAGCCAAGTTTCTAAATCACTCATGCTGTTAAAATCAAGCAACGCTTCCCCAAGATTTTCTAATTGCTCTAAGGAAAGATTTTCAACACCTTGACGAGCTGGTGCTGGTAATTCTCCGACTCTTCGAGTTAGCTGACGGAGGATTAGCGATCGCGCTTCTGCCTCTTTTCCTTCTTCCCTTCCTTCTTCCTTAATATCTCGATACATTCTGGTTTCTTCGAGAGTAATTCCTAACATTGTTTCGACCTCGCTTCGGCTAAGTTGTTCAAATTTGTAAGCTATTATCGTCGTAATTAAATCTATTATTACCTGACTTCTAGTTTCTGGTTGTTCGGAGGAAGAACGTGATATTAAATACCTAGCTTCTTCTGGTGCTTGTTGTTCGTTTACCGTAGTTAGAACCATCAGCGCTACCCAAACTGGTAATTGGCGAATATCCCCCAATTCATCTAAATAAATTCGATGTACTTGAGGGCTGTTAAGTTGTCCTCGATGTGGATAAATATCGCTCTGTTCTGTATTACGGGATGGGTAGATTATTACTACTTGCCAGTCGTTGAATCTGTTGCGATTACGATAGAAGTATAGGGATGATTCTGCAAATACTCTTTCGTATAATCTTTCATCCTTTTGAAACTGCACCTCGCAGAAGAATACAGCACCCGGACTTTGATTTTCCGGTGGGAGGAATACACCATCGATTTCAAATGTTGGTTCTTTGACAGCTACTGAATCAAATTTATATTCCGATGCATTTTCTGGTGGGTTTGTCAACAGTTCAAAAAGTAAACCTGGGTATTGTTGAAACAGTTTATAGAATATTGAATCTCGGCGCATGAGATAATTTTATTAGCTTTTAAAGTTACTAATAACATTTTTTTGTACAGAATAATAAATAATAAGCTGCCTTTTTACTCAAAGGAAATTACACCCTCTTCTACCCATTTTGTACGAGCTTGAAAATAAGGAAATAATGTAACTATAGCTACTACTAAAACAATCGCGATCGCTGCTACTATGATGTAAAAATTTCTGCTAGACATTTTGCTTTTATCTACAATGCTCGATAGTAGGAGAAGATTCCTTAGGTTTTCGATTATCAATTTATAACAAAGTTTTTACTGGCTTCTAAATTTTCAATAACTTTACATATTTACACGTAATATTCATGTATTTTCATGACAATATTTTCAAGTCAAGCTTAATATGGGTTTAGTAAATACAACTACAATAAGCCCCCAGGGTACTTGAAATCTAGATTTGGGCATCTACACGAGAAAGCTTTTGCATAACAAATAATATCGAAGCTGCACTACCTTTTGGAACGCAAATGCTGTTTATAATCTTTTATTAAATACATTTTTTTGCGTACTTTAATATGCCGGAGTATCCGCGCTTTTTTCTATTGATTTACGTAATTCAATCGCGTTTTAATTTATTTAATCAACTCTTCTGTAAATGTACAATTTTTTATCATCTTTTCCACGAATAACTACTCGATTACCGGAAATAGCTACATCACCCCCTGTAGCTTTTTTCTTATTATTAGGTCTGAGTGTTGCAGAACGTAACCAACGTCCTTTTTTATTTCGGATAAAAATGTAAGCACGTCCTTTGGGTTTTGGTCTCAAGCTTAGAGAATATGCAAGTTGGTTCTTTATATAAAAACCATGACCAGCAATAACTGTCGAATCGTCAATCGCAATACGGCTTCCGAAACCATAAATGGCAAAAGGAGCTATATCATCTGGAAGCAGCTTTGTTTTATATTCCCATACTCCGGTGTTGGGATTTCTTTCAAATACGTAAGCCGTACCTCTTGTATCGTCGTCCATAGTAAATTCAGTCCGCATCCCAAATACGATGGTATTGCCAGAAATAGCAACTTGGGAAATTTTTTCAATTGGTTTCCCATTTAAAGTAAGTTCGGCTTCGGGGAGCCAATCATTTGTAGAACTGCGACGATATACCCGATTTCCATCGACAAGCGTATCACCGTCAATAGCAACTTCACCTCCAGGTATTGGTTTTCCTGGAGTAAGAGGTGTTCTGATTTCGGTTTCAAGGAACCAATCACCTGTGTCTCGGTTGCGTCGGTACACATGGGTTGCATTTTCAGTACCAATTACCGCAGTATCTCTATCAAGTGCAATTGACTTACCCATCCCCAGGTTCTCCAATGAAGGTGATTGAAGTTTAGTACTAAAAGACCATGAATCTCCCGAACGGATAAAAACGTTAACCCCAATTAATATTGTATCGCCATCGATAGCGATACTCTCGCTAATGATATATCCATATTCTCCTGATTTTTTTTCTTCAGGTATAGTGAGTTCTGCTTGTTGCAGCCAAGTTTTTCCGTTGTAAGTGTAGATGTAAGTTCGACTCGGTTTATACGGTCTTTTTGAATCGGAACTTTGATAATCATTGGGATGTTGATAAGTTCGGGTAACAAGGGTATTTCCCTTGATTGCAAAAATAGTCGAATATCTATTATTTTCCTCAAAGGAAATTCCTGCCTCTTGTACCCATTTGGTACGAGCTTGAGCAATCGGAAGAAGTGTAAATATTGCTACTCCTAAAACAATTATGGAAACTGCTATTATGAGGTAAAAAGGTTTGCTAAACATTTTGGTTTTATCTACATTGCTGAACAATAACGCTTTGTTCTTGTATCGCTGGCAGGTTTAGTTTTCTGCGAGACAAGATATAGAGCTATTTTACTCGAACTAAAAACCCGAGTAGATATTTTCATCAATTAAGTCTTTCAACTTATCTGCGAATCATTACCAGTAGATTATTGAATATTTTTTACACGTAATATAACTATCTCTTTTTTTCGCAATTACGTGAAAAAAAGGAGAAATTGCAGCTTTTCTTCATGCTGCTGCGATTAATTCTAATGTCTGGTTTTTTTCTTTCACCAAATCCAACTAAAAACAGTTCAATCTTGATTAGAAAAAGAGGTAAAAAAATATGACGCTTGAGTCAAGTATTCTAAAGAGACGTTACGGATATAAAGGAGAACAAATTACCCAAGAAGGAGGACAAATAGTAGACGCACTCCTAAGAAATTACGATGAATATAGGATACCATTCATTGTCGAAGGTGGAGACACAACACAATACAGAGAGGACAATAACAATATTAGACAAAGAGATATAGATGGAGTAACTAAAGCAATAGGCGAAACCCGAGAAATTTTTGTATACGAACACACTGGTAATGGAATTTCTGATAGTGATAATAATGCAGGTGCTGGAGAAGTATATATTGTTGCTCACGGGTGGAATGCAGGTTTTACAGACTTTTTAGACATCGCAAACTATGTTAAAACAGCCAAACCTGCTGCTAGAGTTTTAGTAATTGACTGGCTGCAAGCTTCTGAAACTAGAGGCACAGCACCCATTGGTGGTATAAATAGCCCTAATTACAAAGCCGTTACATGGATTGGAGCGATAGCACAGGAATTTAGCAGACAACTGCAACAAGATTTTTCAACTTCATCTATTAATTTTATTGGTCATAGTTTTGGGACATTACTCAGTAGTGAAACTGCTAATGTATTACCAGGTAAAGTTAATACAATCACTGCACTTGACCCACCTTCAGAAGGTGATACCATCAACCCACTTGCAGCAGTTGTAGGAGGTGATATAGGTGGATATGATTTATACCCCAATCGCTCAGGAAGACAAGGACCACAAGATTATAGCGCAGTATCCAATTATTCAAGAGCATATGTAGGTTCCCGTAGTATTGCAGGGAATCAACGACTTGCAGCTACAGCCCACGAATCGTTTCAAATGGATTTCGGTATAGGTATTAGAGAGCCTGGTCAGGAACATGGTTGGGTAGTTGAAGTTGCTAAAACTTTCATTAACCCCAATCATCCACGGAAACTAGTAGAAAATCCCTTTAGTTCTGAAGAAGAAAAGCCAAATCTCTTTACTCTTGACGATAATCAACCTCACCCCCAATTTGCTCAGGATGTTCCTGGGCTTAGAGGTACAGATTTGCTTAGTAGGAGAAATTATGTACACCAGGGCGTTATGGTGGTTAACGAACCCAATGAAGTACAATTTCTTGTCGCTGCCAAGACTGACTTAACGGGGACGCTGGTTTTTGGAACCAACCAAGATGATAACTTATCACTAAGTATCAATACATCAAAAGACCTTTTACGTCGTGTTGGTGATAACACATATTATGCTGGCGAAGGGGACGACACAGTTATTAGTGATGAAGGCGACGACACGCTTTATGGGGGCGAAGGAAATGATAGCCTTGATGGATATTTGGGCAATGATATCCTTTACGGCGGTACAGGTGACGATACACTAGATGCTGCTACTCTTGGAAATGACACCTTAATTGGTGTCGATCCAGAAGAAGACACACCTGGAGTTAATGAGATTGATACCTTAAAAAGTGGATTCGGGGAAAATACTTTTGTATTAGGGGATGAAAAAAATGTATATTACTCTACTAAACGCAACAATGACTACGCCCTAATCACTGACTTTAATCCAGGTGGAAATCCGATTGCAGCACTTAAAGGAGTTGATACTATCCAACTCAAAGGTGAAGCAAGTGACTACAGCCTGCTTCCAACACCTAATGGATTACCTCAAGGAACGGGAATCTATCTCTCTAAACCACTTGACGTATTTGTATTGGAAGACTTATCTGGATCTTTTGAAGATGATACTTCTACCTTGCAGTCGCTTGTTACAGATTTGGTTGACAATTTGCGAGAAATAGAACCTGATACAAATTTTGGTGTAGGTTCGTTTGTAGATAAACCAATCTCTCCATTTGGATATCCAAGTGACTATGTTTACCGAACTAATTTACCGATTACAGAAAACGAAAAGGATTTTCAGTCAACTATTAATTCCCTTACAATTTATAATGGAAGCGACTACCCTGAGTCTCAACTAGAAGCACTCTTACAAACGGCTCTACGTGCCGATGATGAAGTTGGTTTTCGGGAAGACTCTACGCGCATCGTTGTTTTATCTACTGATGCTAACTACCACGTCGCAGGGAATGGTTCTCAGGCAGGAATTACTACCCCCAACAATGGAGACGCAATTCTAGACGGTGGTGGAATTGGAGAAGACTATCCAAGTATTGGACAAGTTGCTAATGCCTTACGAGAGTCCAACATCATACCAATTTTTGCAGTCACAAATAATGTTACTAGCACCTATCAATCTCTCGTCTCTCAACTTGGTGTCGGTACTGTAGTGGATTTGGCTTCTGATAGTTCAAACTTAATAGATGCAATTACTGGTGGTTTGGATGATATAGGTGGGAATAGAGAACTCATCGGTATTGTGGAGGGAGCAGTAGATTTAAGCCTTGAAGAAAGCTACTTTAGTTTTGTTGTTAATTCCTTTGAAGGAGGAGATGGCGACGATTCTTTGGAAGGAGGAGATGGTGACGATACTCTAGATGGAGGTGGAGGTAGCGATACCCTTGATGGAGGTGAAGGTGACGATACTTACATTCTTGATTCTCTCAACGATGCTGTAATCGAAAATACTTCAAGCGGTAACGATACAATAGAAACTTCAATTGACTACTCACTTGCAGATGTATCAAATGTAGAAAACTTGAAACTTACTGGTTATGCTCTCAAAGGTACTGGTAATTCTGACAATAATCAAATTACCGGCAACTTCCGAGACAATACCTTAGATGGTAAACAAGGTAATGACACCTTAATTAGCAGTGCAGGTAGAGATACCTTAATAGGTGGAAAAGGTGACGATACTTATGTAATTTATAACACCGACAATGTTATTCGTGAATATTCTAATGGTGGTACAGATACAGTCAAAGCTTCCATTGATTACTCAATTGCTAGTTATTTATATGTAGAAAACTTAACACTAACTGGTATTGCCTTAGAAGGTACAGGTAACTATTACAATAACCAAATTACAGGAAACGCCCAAGACAATACCTTAAGTGGTGGTGGTGGTAACGATACCTTAGACGGTGGTACGGGTAACGATAGCTTGATTGGTGGTAGTGGTAACGATACTTATATTGTTGATTCTGCGAAGGATACTATTGTTGAAATTTCCCAAAATTTTAACAACGGTGGTAACGATACAGTATTCTCTTCAGTTAACTACTCACTCGCTGAGTTAAGTAATGTAGAAAACTTAACGCTAACTGGTAATGCCCTAGCTGCTACTGGTAACTCTCATTTTAACCAAATCACAGGAAACGCCCAAGATAATACCTTAGATAGTGGTAGTGGTAACGATACTTTAGATGGTGGTTTGGGTAACGATACTTTGATTGGTGGTACGGGTAATGATACTTATATTGTTGACTCTGCCAACGACACTATTGTAGAAAACCAATCGGAAGGATTGGATAAAGTCTTTTCTTCAGTTGACTACTCAATTGCAAGCTTTGCGGATGTGGAAGAATTAACGCTGACTGGTAATGCTATCAATGCTACTGGTAACTCCCTCGATAACAGAATCAGAGGAAATGAGCTTAATAACGTTCTCAATGGGGGAGAAGGTAACGATAACATTAGGGGTGAAGATGGTAACGATACCTTAATTAGCAGTGCCGGTAGGGATACCTTATATGGTGGTGCAGGTGACGACACTTACCTGATTAATAATACTGGCAATATTATTAGTGAATCTTCAACCGGTGGTAACGATACTGTCAAAGCTTCAATTGATTACTCAATTTCTAGTTTGTCTTATGTTGAAAACTTGATACTCACTGGTAGTGCCTTAGAAGGTACTGGTAACTATTACAACAACCAAATTACAGGTAACGCCCAAGACAATACCTTAAATGGTGGTGGTGGTAACGATACCTTAGATGGTGGTACAGGTAACGATAGCTTGATTGGTGGTAGTGGTAGCGACACTTACATTGTTGATTCACTCGACGATACTATCGTTGAAAATTATTCAAGCAGTGATGTTGATACAGTTTTTTCTTCAGTTGACTACTCATTAGCCCAGTTAAATAATCTAGAAAACTTGATACTTACTGGTAGTGCTATCAACGGTACTGGTAATTTTGGTAATAATAAAATTATAGGCAACGCCCAAGACAATATTTTAGATGGTGGTAGTGGAAACGATACTTTAGACGGTAGCGCAGGTAACGATACCTTAATTGGAGGTACGGGTAATGATACATATATTGTCGATTCTGCCGACGACACTATTGTAGAAAACCAATCGGAAGGCTTTGATAAAGTCTTTTCTTCAGTTGACTACTCAATCGCAAACTTTGCCCATGTAGAAGACTTAACGCTGACTGGTAATGCTATCAATGCTACTGGTAACTCCCTCAATAA
>JBCBPQ010000078.1:0-27420 GCA_039820645.1 Cyanobacteria bacterium J06633_8
CTCCAGAATTGTCCATTACAAAGCTTGCCGCAGGTGTGCCGTAAATATTTATCCGCTTCTTGGCAACATTGGCTTTTTTGATGTACGGCATCTTATGCCCAATCAAGCCCAATAAAATCTGCACGCATTGAATAGGGGTAATATTCGATAAATCAACACCTAGAACCAATTTAAAATTGTAAGTATTTTGTAGCTGTTGGCATTTTTGAAAGATGTCTGTGATTATTGGGTGTTCTTTATGTAGATGCGTTTCTTGGTAAAGCCTGCTAATTCCCAAATAATCGAACACGTCAATTTTTTTACCAATTAATTTGTTGTTGGTATCAACAACAAAATAATCTTTCTCCACTAGAAGCGATCGCATTGATTCCTTGTCCTGACTGGGTAAAAATTCCCGTCCACAGGTAAAGTAATAATATAATTTGATTCGCGAATACCAACCATCATCATCTTTGAGTACTAAATCCGGCGTAATTCCCACTTCATAACGACGTTCTAAGCGTCCCTTCCGAAGTTGCAATATTTCTTCGTCAGTACGGACTTGCTGTTTTTTCAGCTTTTCAAACTTTTTATCATCTATGCTTTCAGCAGCAGCAACCGCTTTCCGATGCTGTTCGTACTGCTGGTCTCGGTTAAGGTCAATTTCTGTTTTTATGCTTTCGGCTTCGCTTTCACTGGGTAGTTCTTGAATGTTGTCTTCATCAATAAAAAGTGTTTCATCATCTGGAGCGATTTGAGTAATATGGTGTCCTTCTTCTTTTAAATCTGCAAGAACTGTGTCAGCATAATTCCACATTCCTTGATTAATTGTTGCTCCAAGTTTCGCCCAAGTAGTTAAGGCTATTGGTTCAAAACTGCCGTCAATATTTTCTTCAAAACCACAATCAATCAATCTATTACGGTTTGCTTTATCTAATTGCTTTTGACTAGCAATAAGTGCTTTGTAATTGTTAGATTTATTCCCAACAAACCCTATTCCCGTATTTTTAACCCATAAGTAACGCGGGACTGGAACGCGATATCTTGATAAAAATTGACGCACTGAATCAGCAGTTCCAACACCTTGAAATATTCCCCAGACCCCTTGAAAATGTTTTTCTTCAATAGAGACACCTGTTTCAAGTGTTGTTGTTGCAATTACTAAATCATATTCCTTTATTACTTCATTGATTCTATTTCCACATTGATAAGCCGGATGCTTTGGATTAGCAACGGTTTCAGCATCAGCACGTAATATTCTTAGATGGGGTAAATGCTTTTTAAAATATGCTTCTAAGTCAATACTTCCCCATCTTGATTTAGTTTTTTGACCGCTGACACAAAGCAAGTGCTTTTCATCTTGAGAGAGCTTAGATTTTAATAATCCAATCAATCTACGAGCATCGTTACTTTGAAATCGAAATATCTCCCAAGGTTCATCAAACTTGTATTTATTTTCGATGATGTAACGTTTAACAGGAATTTCTATTATTCCTTCCAGAAAATCAATTCCAACATCGTTTAAATCAGCGTCAGATACAAGAATCTTTCCCCCGTTTTTAACAACATTCTGCAACAATTCCTTTAACGTTCTAATAATTGCAACCCTATCTTTTACACAGGTACTTGAGCTTAATAAATGCCAAATTACCTGCATTACCTCATCAACAATGACGATGCAATTCTTCCAGTCTTCAGGCTTAAATTGTGCTTGGCTTTTGGGATGCAGGGAATCAATGCACATCCCCATCCCGAAGTATTTCGCTGTTGGGTCGTGACGCGCTTCTGTTATGTAGGGTATGCCCAATCTGTCAGCGGTCTGTGTTGAAAGTTGGATTCTGTGGGTAAGCAGTAGAATCTTCTTTTCCCCAGTTTTTAAGTATGGGGCAACAAATTCAGCCAAACTATAAGTTTTACCCGTTCCTTTCGGGGCTTTAATTGCTATAATTTGCGCGTCGTGTGGTATTTGAAGTTCCCCCAGATAGCGCTGATTAAGTTCTAAATCAACAGGATAAGTAAGTTTTTTAAGTTGTAATCCTTCCCATGTACGAAAATCAAGCGCATCTTGAAAAAGTTCCTCCATCTTCGCTTCTGGAGAAGTTGCTTGTTCCTTTGCCCATTTATACACCTCATGGTAGGCGTAAAGTAAATCGTCAATTCCTTTACGTTCCTTGTCCAGTATTTTTTCGCCCCACGTAATAACAAATATTTTGCAGCCATGCTGTATGAAAAGCTTTGCAGTTTTACTGATTGCAGTATTTACGTTTCTTATTGTTTTCTCCTTCTCATCCTGGTCAAAGCAGAAATATATCTCACGCCCTTTCGTTGCAAATACTTCAGCTTGAGATATTAGGTGAGACTTACCTATTACATCCCCGTACTTATTCTTGGGTGTGCGATAACCTCCAAAAATTCCTGGAAGTGCGATCGCAACAAAACCTTGGCTGAGGATACAAGCTGCTTTTTTCGCACCCTCAGTAATAATTAAGGGAATTTTGGGATTATCAATGACCCACTTCCAGAACAACCAAGGATTTTCTTTGACTTCGTGATAATTATCTGGGAGAGGAACATTGAAACGTTTACTTATCTGCTGCCATGTTGCAACGGGAATTCTTAAAGCAAATATTTCTGTAGGTACTTTTGGTGGATGCTCGTATTTAATGGGTTTCCCTTTCTCTTCATTAATTCGCGGTTCATCTGGCTTAAAGCACCCCCATTCACTATATTCACCAGTAACATTGATGCCGGAACACCACCAGCCACCAGCCCAACAATGACCGTATTTTTCCAATACCCAGCGCTCAACCCTACCCGCATTGTTTCGTTTTAAACTTGGAGAAGAAAGCAATAAATCCAATGCTTCCTCGTTCCCTTCCTCTATTGTTCGGAAGTTTAAATCAATTATTTCATCAAGAATGCAGCTTTCTTTTAATTCTTGCTCATGCTTCGGATTCATAAGGTCTCCTGAACGATTTTTCGTTCTGGAGCTTCCCCGTCAACTTGCAAAAAGTTTTCTAAATCACTAAAATTAATTTGCCAGTAAAATTAATTCATTGATGCCAAAGTGTCACAGTTGGTGTCATTATATCGCTTGCGATATTGCAGGGGATATTCTATAATTGTGACGTATACGCTAATTGTAATTATGCAACAAACGGCGTGCGTTGTTTCTAAAAAACTTGTTATTTTTTTGATATACTGTGCTAAGTATTGAGATAACATAAATTTTTAAGAAACAGCAATTACTTTTACTTTTTGCAATTTGCTGGAAGGTAGAAGCTCCAGCTAATAGATCAACCAACCCTTTGGTGCGCCAACACCGGGGGTTAATTTATTTGTATCCGTCTAAACACGGACAGATTCGATCATATCAGAACATCTGCTTTTATGCTTCATAAAAATGTGTTGAGTTTTATATTTTGAAGCTTCAATCATTAAAATAGTTTATTAGTACTAAAAGTCAGCAATCAATTATTTTTCAGCCTTAGCCGAACATTTGCAGCGTACCATTGTCCACCACGAGAAGTTTTGTAACCAACTTCATTTAAAGCATCGGCAATACGTTGATAACTGTAACCTTGCGCTCGTAGTTCTTGAGCATAGGCGATAGCATCAGTTGTTTTAGCTCTGGCATTATTACAGGCTACTTTTCTACCAGTCTCCCCAAGATTTACACCTTGCTTTTTACGTTCTGCTAATGCAGCACGGGTACGCTCTCCAATCATTCTTCTTTCTTCCTCAGAAATCATTGCTTTTAAATAAATCTCCATCTGGGACATATTAGGAGATTCAGCAATCAGCAGGTCTGGTGTTAAGTCCCCAAAAATATGTTTTTGGGTGTAACCGCTAACGTGATAAACCTCCCTACTTAATCTATCTAATTTAGCAACCATTAACCTTGCCCCAGTTCGTTGGGCGACTTCTAAAGCCTGCATAAAAATGGGACGTTTTTCTGGGTGAATTTTACCGCTGATAGATTCCTGAAATATTTCAACAACTTCCAAACCTAATCGGTTGGCAACATCTTTACATAAAGTTTTTTGACCTTCGAGACCCAAGCCAGATTTTTCTTGCTTATCCGTACTGACTCTGAGATAAACAACAACTTTATTTGGTTGAGAATTTACAAGCTTACGTAATTTAGTGTTACTAATTTTCTTCGTGTCTAAGTACATAGTATTGTAACGCCCGTTGGAATACTATAAAGTACTATAGTTTTTTAGGCAATTCCGGATTTTTGAGAATATGGCTAGCCGTGCTACAGCTATAATGGGCAAATGTTTGATGAATTATTGCTCTTGGAAAGAGATAGCCAGTATAAATGCCTAAACCCATAAGACTTCAGCTTAATATTAGATTTTCGGGAGAGGAAAAAGCCGAACTTCTTCAGAGTCTTGATGATTACTTGCGACAGTACAAAATTACTAAGGCTGATTTTATCGCCAGATGCATAGAAGTGGGGATAAAGCAAGATTTGGCGAATGATTATCCATCTATGGCTAGCTTTGATAGTCAAGATGTTCTCGAACAGATCCAACAAGCTATATCCCCCATTGTCCAACAACTTCAAGATTTACAGCAACGTCTGGAGAAACTTGAGGAAGGGGAGATAGAGGAGGAGGATGAAATACCAGAGGTAGGGGATATGATAAAAATTTATTCCCATCAGTGGGATGAGTATAACAGTAGAAGTTACTGACATCTTTACTTTGTGTTGATTCCTGTAATTATTCATTTAATAAATCAATTATGTTTTGCTCAATATAGAGCATTTGTTGCAAATAAGTTAATAATTTATAGTTCTTTGGATGTTCTGGTGTATTGATTATTCTTAGCGCCTCTATCTTTAAATCTCCAAAGAAATATCGTACTAAATATTGTTTTTGAGAGTCTTCAATTATATCAGTGATGCCCCAAATTTCAGCGATATTCATAAATATTGTCTTTTGGTTTAATGTGATTTATACATAATTTACACGCGATTATAAATTAGATAAAGAGAATTTAAATACAAATAAATTAAAGAGAAAAAATAACCCCACACCCAATGCTCCGGGTGTGGGGTTATTCTTTTTTGATTAGGCGTTCGCTACCTCGATAATTTATTGTTTGAATTCGAGATAAAAATTTTAGTTGTGATTGCGCTTAAACACTTCGATTAAAAAAATGACTATCCGAAAATAAGTGCGGCTTGCAATTGAATTAGTAGCAAACAGCAAGATGAGGGAAGTGAATAAGATAAAGATGTTCTTGGAGACATTATCGGTAGTAGAATCAGCAATGAAATATTCGTATTTTTTCCAAACCATAGGTTTGTTTGGTTGTGTTAATATTTCTGCTTTTGGAATCATGACAATGTGACCGGGTAAAACTAAGCCCTGTAGACCAATAGCAACGGTTGTTATCATAGTAGGAGTTACTGTTAAAGTTATTAACGCTTCAACAACAACGGTTAATTTTGATGCTTTATACTTTTGATACTTATTATTCATCATTTACCTCATTTAATTAATACGTTTATGCGGATATTGAGTAATAGAAAAATGTAGCGTTAATGTGAGTATAATCCTGCTCCATTGCCACGGAACTGATTGCGGAACTAGTTCCGCGTAGTTCCGTCGCGGAACTGTGAGCGGTACGGACGGAACCATTGTTCCTTCTAAAGTTCCGCGTTTGGTTCCGCGATGGGACGGAACCCACAGAACCACGCAGAACCACTAAAAACGACATATTTCTACTAGTTCCAAATTTGGTGGAGCGAACTTAATTTATGTTTTCTGCAACATACAATTCACTCGGTTCATCTCCAATCTTTTTGGCTAATTTTGCAATGATTAGCTCACCAAGGTAGTAACGAATTGCTTTAGCTGACTTGTTATCTTTACCCAATGGGACTTTATCACAAACAGCTTTTACCTTTACTGGTTCTCCTTTAGCGTCTCTATTAGCTTCTTTCAACTTATCAAGAACTAATAAAGCTTGTTCGCTGACATCTTTGTAATTACTATCAAGCCCTTCATTGAAAAGCTTGTCCAATTTATTAGCAGTATTATCAATAGTCTCGTCTTGTTTTACTTCCGGTTGTTGAATAACAGTTGGTGCATCTGGCAGCGCAATAAAAGTATTGTTGACTTTCGACATCTCTTCTATATTTCCCATTAACTCAGGGAAGAATTGTAGAAGTGTCCTTACTGGGTCGGGATGACCGTTAGCAGGGTTTTTGAGTTGCTTTAACCATTCAGGTATATGTCCCAAATCACCGTTTTCTGTTGGCGTACCAAAACTATTCGGGTCGGCTTTAAAATAATGCCCGGTTGCAATTGAAACTTTCTTCAAAGCACCGGAATTAACATTTTTAGAAGTACAACCGACAAAGGTTAAATTCTTAAAGCTTGCTGATAACCCATCAGTATTTTTGGAACCTACCCAAGCGCTAATTGTTGATGCATGAAGAACTAATATAATGGTTGCTCCTTTCTTGGCAGCACGCACCATTAAAAACCGCACCAACCAAAGTTTATCTTCCTCACTCAACAAGTCAGTTAACGTCATTAATTCATCAAGAACAATTACACGGTTGTTTGCAGAATAAGCGGGTTGTTTATCTAATTCCTTAAGATATTTAATTAAATCCGTCGCTACTTTCTTGTCGGGGTTTTCAGCGTTGGAATAAGTCAAACCACAAACCAGTTTTTCACACTTGAAGGGATAAATGTCCGTACCAGCGCTAAAGTAATGTACCTTTGCTCCCGGTTCTACTGCTTGGGATAATATACTCAGGATTCCTGCCAACGTGCCTTTACCACCTCGTTGTGTTCCACACAAAGCGATAATTTGACCAGCCAAACATTCATCAACTTGGAAACCAGATTCTATTAACTTTTGGATAATTGTTTCGCCGCGCTGCTTTAAAGGTAGTTTCATCAAGTCGGGTTGGTGACTACTTTCGATTGATTTGGTTGATTGATGATGCCGAGCAATTGGTGTAGATTCGGTTGATTGAGGGCTATCAGCACATAAAGTAGATTCGGTTGCTGGTGGTAAAGCCCTTGTAGTTTCGTAATCTTCCAAAAAATCTAAAGCATCGTTACTTAACCCCAGATTTAAACGTTCTGCATACTGTAATTGTTCGGCTACCGCATCGTCTCCAAACTGTTCGCGGTAAAAGTGAAAATCATCTCCTTCCAAAGTATTGGCAACACAGCGAGAAGTAATGATGTGTTCCTTGTTCCGTGCGCTTTCTCCAGACTTGCACCAAGCTGACCAAATAATGTAAGCGCCAGCAATTAAACCTGTTAGGGGAGAAGTTGCGCCAGCAAGGAATGCAGAACCGAATAAGCCAAGAATTACATGATATTGAGTGCTAGAATTAGCTGATTTTTGTAGGGCTAATTCCGCCCATTCGTTATTAGACTTGCTGTGGTTTTTTGGATTAAAGTTTGTCATGATAACTAATAAGTATATTTGTTGCAGCCCTCTCTACGAGGGCTTTTTGTCGTTAACGAGATGCTTTTCTAACAGCAAACGCGAGTTTACCGACATTCAGAATTAGGTAAAGAATTGCTTCAATTGCGAACAGTGTAAAGAAACTCAGAACCAAGTTTTGATAATTAATACGCTGCCATTGTCCGGTAGTAATTACCCAAAAGAAATCATGCAGCTTACCAGTATCAACCGGGCTGTAAACACTTAAGCAAACCAAAGCATCAACCGTATAAGTAAACACTCGCAGCCTGTCCAAATTCTTGATAAAGCCGATAGGAAGTAGATTGTAAGCAGCTTTCAAGGCTTTAAGAGTGGGGTCATCCCCATCCTTTATTTGATACTGACTAGATGCTTCAGCATTGCCGATTACCTCTTTCAAAAAGCCCCCGTGTTGGTAAAGTACAATTGGTGTTACTTCTATAAGTTGAATGCAACCCCAAAATATTGCGCCAATAATCCAATAAATGCTTTGTCCTATTGCATTTGCAACACCGTTAATAATAGGAATAAAACTCATAAGCCTCATGAAATCAGCAGTTTCCAACTGTGGCGCAATCATTTTTATTGCCACAACATAGGGGTTAATATTCATAAAAGCAAAATATAAACCCGCAGCTACTAACAGAAAGTAGAGGATTTTAAACCAAGTTTTAGGTATTGCTTGATTGCTGGTTTTTGAGGTTCTGTTTTGTCCATTGCTGCTACTGCTGCGAGAGCTAGAATTACCTTTGTTTGCTCCAAGTGCCATAATTACCTAAATTCCTTTTGTGGTGTGTAATAGTAAAGTTTCGCTCCGTTGATGCGTCGGACTTGTTGTAGAACCAGGTCACGATTCCCAGTGAAAGCAATCAACCCAACCTTTCCATCCTTGATAACGCCCGTATTCCCGTTGCCGTCGCAAATAATAGTGTTATCGGGCAATGGTTTACCGTTGGTGCGATCGCGAATTACGTCCCCTTCTTCCAAAGTCGCTAGGTTGCGTACATTCTCTGGTGCAACAATCAACACACAACCCGCTTTGTAACGTGCCTCAGCAATTTTGGCTTGGGCTTGTTCAAACTTGTGATGCTCCTGTAACTTTGTTTGGCGCGTGATTTGGGCGTTTAACTGTTGTCGGATATCAGACATTGATTGCATATTTTGCTTGATATCGTTGTGGCTCAAAGCCAGCGAGATAAGAGCAGCAGTACCAAAAGCACATTTAGCCCCATGTCTGCGTAAAAATCTATTGCGTTTCATAAAATCTCCTATATTGATATTGACTGTGGGGGACTAAATGTCTCCGTTTGACCCGTAGCAGCTTATGTAGCTTATTGCGCTAGCCATTGCAGCAAACGCAATTTCTCGTGATAACTCAACTCATGCAACCTATCTACAACTTCCTCAGCTTCTGCTGTCGGCGGTTCATTGCTCGGTTCTTGCTGCCATGCCTCATGGCAAAGCCTGCTCGCCACCCATAAGATATCTGCTTCAGGAATATCCTCTACGTTTTCCCAGGTTTCAGCAATATCCTTTAATAAGTTGTTGCTCAGAACGTCTAATGAGTAGTATCCAAGTGGTTTTGACATTGTTATAATCCTTGTGTTGTTTACTTTGCGGTAGACACATCCCAGCACTTCCCTTTCTGCGCGGTTTGGGGAGTGCTTGTTTATTTTTGGTCATTTTCAAGAATAGAGATAGCTGCTTCAATTCCTTGCCATGCATCGACTAGCGAGACATCGGCTAGCGCTTGGCTATCCTGAGCTAGCTGCTGAAAATCGCTTTGGTTTGATAAGCATTCAAAGGTTAGTGCTATTGCACGAAGCTGTTGTAATAAGTCCATTGTTGGTAATTAAAACGGTAGTCTGTAAACTAAGTTGGCTAACTGTTCCAAACCAGAATTCAACAAATCAAACGGTGCAATAAGTGTGTTAATAATTTTCATTGTTCGTCTCGTTGGTAAGCTAAATCTGTAATTGCTTGCAATATATCGGCAGGAGCGGTGAAAGGCAGACAGAGAGCCTTTATTAGCCCCCTACCTAACTTTTTTGGTGTAATTATTCCTCCTACCGTTGAATCTTTTTTTGAACTAATGCGATCGCGCTGTGAAAATCGCTGTCATCAACGGGTTTTGGTGCTTCTACTGGAGTATTAACCAAATCTTGCAAAGTATTGATTGCTTGCATTAATTGCGCTTTGGTAGCGTTATCCTGTTGCAGAATTTGTGCTGCTAGCTGTTTTTGGTTGGTTTCGCGGTTTGAAAGTATTACTTGATTGGTTAACTTATCAATCGCATCAACCATCTCAATCCGACGTTGGACACTCAACACCATTTGATGTCCCAAAATTTGAGATACGTTATCAATCAAGGTTTGTTGTTTCTCTATGGGCATATCAGTAACAGGCTGAATCTCTGTACTTTCACCGCAGGTGGTATCATCAGTGCTTTCATCCGATGGAGGTAAAGCAGATTGAGTAGCCTGTTTGATTAAACTTGCTTCCCCATCTGTCACACTGTCTGTTGTTGCCCAATCTTCGCGAACATCCATCAAAACAATACGAGCATCATCAATAGTCAAACCTGTTTCGTTGCAGATATCGTTTAAAAGTTGCATCTCTATTTTCTCCAATAAATTAGCTGGTAACTGGGTCTACCCCAGATGCCAACCATTTCGGTTGGATTCGCCCCGTTACATTCCATGCGTCCCCTATCCCTTGGTCAAGTGGTCGGTCGGCTATAAAGTTTTCATGGTTCAGAATATTTGAATAATTTGCTTATGCTGTGGCGATTTTGGCTAACTTCGCCAAACTTTGTTGATAATTATTTCTTGTAAATAAATATTGATTGTCTTTTACAAATTGCTGTACCGCTGACTTTTTACCTAAGTTTGATTGGCAAGTTTTGATAATAGAAATTACCCAACTTTGGTAAGGGGATAACAGAACAGTACGGTCATGCTTTGATTTTTTGACCAACCATAATTCTTTTGGTAATTGTGGGTAATCCTCCTTAAATTCTTGTACCGAGTAATACGCAATACCTTCATACCTCCATATAGTTGGTCTTGATGTATTTAACGCTTTGCTTAACGCATTTTTAGACAGCGGACAATCAGCGTAAAACGCTGAATCTACTGCTATTGCGCCCAAGCTGTATAGCTGTGGGACTGTCATAATTTAATACCTTGTTTAACGCCTTTAATACCTACGAACGGTTACGGACGCTTGCAGACGCTTAACTGTATCGATTCAACACCGGGAAACCTCAAAACCCGCATAGTAAAGCATTTTTTTGACCTGGCTGAATAGTTTGTTTAGCGTTCGTGTGCGTTTCATCCGCCGCTCACAAATTAAATATAGCAAAAGTGAACCACTTTTGTCCACACTTTTTGGTGCGTTTATAATTATTTCTCGGAGAATATTGACTTAAAAGTGTTGTACCTTTTGGTGTACCTGCGTTAGAGTGTATTTGAAATATTTTTATTAAAAATGCCAACTAACAGACCAAGAATTTCTATTCAATTTGAAAGCGAGGAATTGAAGTCAGCTTGTGAGGTGTATATAGAAGATAAAAACTTAAAAAGTATGAGTGCTTTGATTAATTTGGCGCTGGTTGAGTTGTTGACTAAAGAGAAATACTATAAGCCAGCCCAACCACCAAAACGGTTGAAGTAATTAAGGGGAATAAGTGGAGCCAACCTTAGAGCAAGTGCTTTCCTTCTACGTGATGTGTATTCAAGTCAGCAATTTACTTAAAAACATTGAGCTAACCAGATTTGACACGCAGACAAAACGGATATTCGTTTTAGTCGGACAAACGATCGAAGTAGAAATTCTAGAAACTGGAGAACGGATTATAAGATGAGCGAACCAAACTATAAAGAGTTAAGTGAAGCGGACTTGCGAGAATACGTTAAATCACATCCCCAAGACGAAGAAGCTTTTCAGTATTACCTGTCAATTGTTAGAAAAAAGCCCGGTGTTGTGGTGGGGAAAGATGACACCGAACAACTTGCAGAAGAATTGCGAAAGCGGATTTAGAACCGGAACTGAGCAAATAGAGAATAAAGAAGAGGAAGATCCAGATGCTTGATGTAGGAGTTAAAATGCCAATTCAAGTAATAGCCCCTTTCTTTGTCGCGATTGGGGAACGAAATTGGAATAAGTTTTGTGAATTAGAAAAAGATTTTGTTGCTCAATACGGTATAGAAGCATGGCAACATGAATTTAACTTTCGCATCAAGCCAGCATTAGATAAAGAATCTGACCGTTGGCTACTGATTCAATGGTGCGGGGGTGGAGTTGTTGAGATGGAAGCGGTTTAAACCGGGAATACTAACATGACTACCGAACAAAGATTCCAACGTGTAGAACGAGAGCTAGACGAAGTAAGGCAACTGCTAGCATCAGCAGCGACCCACGCAGAAGCCGCTAACCGCAACTACAACCAACTTGCTGGAAAGGTTGATAATACAAAAAGCGAAGATATTTTATTCAAGCGTTACATGGCGGCGAGGAGCAGCAAATCTACTTTCACCCATAACTGGTAAAATTAGCTGAGAGCATTTTTGATATCAGAATGAGTAAACCCGCACCCAAAAGCCAAATGCTCCGCGTACCAACGGTATTGATTCCCATCGTCCGCGAATTGTCCCAACTGCATCGAGAAGGACATACAACTGCCCTCCTGCAAAGGCTTCAAGATGTAGTTGTAGAATTTGATAGCAAAACTGATATCGACCATTACCCGATAAATACCAAACACTTGGAAGAAAAACTAGAAGCACTCAACAATCGGGTAGCACAGTTAGAAGGAGCATTAATCGCTATTCAACGTAACGGCAGCGCATCTAATAATTACAGACGATACAAAAATTCGGGCAATCCCTACAACCAAACCGGACAACCACCTCAAATAGAAGCACTTTCAGAAGAAAAACTAGCACTACGGCTAAACGTTAATATCCCTACGCTGCAAGAAAAACGTACAACTTTAACCCAAGAAGAATTTTCGGAGTGGAGTAAAAACCGGGACAGAGGTAAATATATGTGGCAATTTAACGAAAAAGATAAACTTTACCATCCAGCTAAATAATTTCAACCGTCCCCACGGTGATGTTTAATAAATATGGGTTCGACATAAGAATGCCCAATGTTGAATACAGATACCATTACCAATACCGAACTCATCAGTTTATGGCTGCACGGTAAAAGCGCTAACACGGTTGATGGGTATCGTCGCTATGCCGAACGGTTTTTTACTTCGGTGGGTAATAAACCCCTGGGGGAAGTTACTTTAATGGAATTCCAACTGTGGGAGATGAGTTTAAAATGTTCCGACAACTCCAAGCGGGTGGCTGTTGGTGCTATTAAATCGCTATTCAGTTTTGCTAAAGAGTTGGGGGTAATATCCTCTAACTTGGGAATACTAGTTAAGTCTCCCAAAGCGAAAATTAGTTTGGCAGAACGTATACTGACCGAAGAAGAAGTACAAAACCTAATCAATCACGCGACGAATCTACGGGATAAGGCGATTATCCGCTTGCTTTATTACGCTGGTTTGCGAGTGTCGGAGTTGTGCGCTTTGAAGTGGCGCGACTTCAAGCCGCGTAAAGATGGTGGCGGTCAAATTACGGTATTTGGTAAAGGCGATAAAACTAGGACGGTGTTGGTAGGGAAAGGTATCTGGCGCTCTGTTAATGATTTAAAGGATTATGCGAGCAAAAATGACCCGGTGTTTGTTTCCCGTGAAGGCGGTCATCTGCACCGGAGTATGGTTTTTCTTATTGTGAAAAATGCTGCCAAGAGTGCCAAGATTGAAGGTAATGTTAGCCCCCATTGGTTAAGGCATTCCCACGCTTCCCATAGTTTAGATAGGGGTGCGCCGATTCACTTGTTGCAAAAAACTTTGGGTCATAGTTCCGTGGCGATTACTGAGATGTATCTGCACGCCAAGCCTACTGATAGTAGTGGGTTGTATTTGCCGGATGATGATGAGTAGAGCGAACGCTATTAACATTAAATTATTTCAATATTAAGCTCAATTCCAGGAGATTTAGTCAAGTTTTTTAAACTCACTCATTTACATAAACGTAAACTTCATATATGCGAATTTTATCTAACTGCTTTCCATCTAAAGTTTTGATATTGACATAACTATTTGATTTACTAAATCCAGTTATTTCCCCTTTAGTTTTTGTCCTTGTTTCATTATCAATATTTTTTCTTACTTCAACTTGATAGCCAATAAGTTTTTCATAATCAATATCATCATCTTCATCTAAATAATCTACATTTTCATACATAGTATCTATAATAGATTGCAATGGCTTTGGTAGTCCTAACTTTTTAAATAATTCACTATTATATATAGCCTCATCCCAATTTTTTGCTTCTTTTAGCTGTTCTATTGTCAAATTATTCGCAGCTTCCAAAGAAGTTGATGTCAGGTTAGCATCAGTCAATTTTGCCCCATAAAAATCTGTCTCATAAAATGTTATATTGCTATAATCTGGAAAATATTTTCCATCTTCTTCATATTCATCCGGATAAAAATTCAACTCTGCATCTTCTTTGTACCATGTTTTTGCATTTACAAGTCTTGTATTACTTAAATCAGTATTTATAAATTTTGTATCTCGTATGTCTGTCTTTTCAAGATTAGCGCCGTAAAGATTGGCATTGGTAAAATTAGCGCCATTGAGATTAGCTTCACTAAGATTAGCACCACTCAGACTAGCATTAGTGAAATTAACATTGTAAAGATTTACATCACTAAAATTAGCTTCACTAAGATTAGCACCACTAAAATTTACATCACTAAAATTAGCACCACTAAGATTAGCACCACTAAGATTTACACCACTAAGGTTGGCAGTTTTTAACAGAAATTGTAAAAGTTCAGTATCATGCAGAAAATGTATAATTCTATGTTGACGCTCTGTATCATTTTCTAGCCTTCGTAATATTGTTACTGTTCTTATACGCGCAACATCTCGTACAGGATTATCTTCATAGCTATTCCCATTTCTACCAGAAAATAGTTCAGTCCGACTTTGATTATCAACTAAAATTGCTGCCATGCGGTCAATATAAGCTTGAAAAATCTCTTCACGTAAATTAGCTTCAGCAATATCTTTTTCAAATTTCTCTCGTTTTTCAGCTTGTTCTTTTTCAGCTTTAGCTCGTTTCTCTGCTCGTCGTTGTTCGCTAATTTGAAACTGAAATAAAACAATTGGAATTGCTAAAGTACCAGATAAACTTAACCAATCCCAAAGTGTCTTACCTGTTTGAAAATTTTCGGTTTCGGTTTTCTTAGTGTTAATAATCTTTCCGCCTTTTATTGTTGTTTCTACACTCTTTGATTTCTTTGAATTTTCTCCAAAACCACTCCAGTTAAATTGGGAGAGAACGCTAATGGCGCTTATCAATAGCAAAAAACCTATCAGTAACCTAACGGGTAAAAACTTTAAAATATTTTTACTTTTTTTCATAAATACAAAAGAGCATCATAAATATCAACGAATAAATATTACTGCTTACTGTGCAGTATACTGTAACTGCATACTTTTACTGTATGCTGTTACTGCATACTGCTATATAAAACTCTTGTAAGCTTCATCAATTAACTGTTTTAGCAATTCAGCTTTTGACAATCCAGTCTTCTTACACATCTTTTCTAGTTTCTTCTGTCGTTCTTCTTCTAAGTCAACGGTAAACCTTGTCTTCTTAGGTTTTTTAACTGTCTTAGTTGTAAGCTCAATCTTATTAATTAGTATTTTATTTTTAGTCGGTGTAGCTTCAGCTTCTTGTGATGATGTAGATTCTTCTACTTCTATATCATCATTTTTTTCTAATACTTCTTCTGGTGGATTAAAGCTAGGGACTAAATCTGATAGTTCTCTTTTGGGCTGTTTTTTAGCTCTAGTAGTACGTCTTTCTGCCATTACGCTAGCTCCAATATTTCTTTGAATAATTTCTCATAATCTTTAGCAGCTTCTTTAGCACCACTAGCTGTCATTTCCCAAGCAACTGAACCTTGTAAAAAGCAATCGGCTAATAATTGACGTTGGTAAATCACATTTTTGAAAGGCTTAATTTTTTCTATTTGAGATATTGTTTCTTTAGCTTGTTTTAGTAATTTTGTATTTTTTACTGCTCGATTTATGAATATTCCAGTCTTGGGTAAACCTTTTCTAGCACGTTGAATTTGGCTCACCAATCTAACTGCACTGGCAGCAGACAGCACATCTAATCCGCTGGGTGTAATCGGAATAATCGTGATGTCGGCACTTAGTAGTGTACGCATCGTTCCATCACCTAAGTTACCTCCGTTATCTACTACTAAATATTCAGTTTCTAATGCTAAATCCGGTATCTTTTCTCCTAGTTGTTCTGGGTCAGTAATTTTGAATACTGGTATCTCTAGCTCTAAGAGTTCTATCCAGTTACTGCTGGATGATTGCCCATCTGCATCTACTAGAATGACTGGTTTTTTCTTTATCTCGGATAACCAGTAAACAAAGTGGACTGCTGTAGAACTCTTTCCTACGCCTCCTTTGAGGTTACTAAAACTTACAGTTATGCTGTTACTCATACTGTTACGGTTACTGCAACTGCTTACTGCAATTAATTTAGCATGATTAAATAACATCTTGGACAAAAATACTGAAACAGTTAGACCGTCTGCATTTAGAACTACAACTAGAACTCGGAAAACAAAATGCACCTTATAAAGAAGTGATTGTAGAAGAGGCGATAGCGCGACTGCTAGAAGTGGCGGTTGAAAACCGTTCTGACTTGGTGGAAGCTTTGCTTGGAAGGCAGAGTCAAAGAAAGTAAGGAATTATGGATTGTGCTACAGTCTTGCTGACTATGGAAATAATTGAGTATCGCTTTATCATTTCTATACATCTGGGATGCGCCGTTTAAATGATTTTGTAAGCTTTATCTATCAAATGTTTGAGCGATTCAGCTTTGTTCTTAGACGAGCATCTGCTCAAGTCGGAGTTTACGTTTTTCCCAGTCTGGGATGATGGAAGCTAGAAAGTCATAAAAATCACTACTGTGGTCTGGATGTTTGAGGTGGCAGAGTTCGTGGGTGATAACATAATCTATGCTCCTGGAGTTAGCGCGAATTAAATCGCGGTTGAGAATGACGGTGTTGGTTGCTGTTAAGCTACCCCAACGTTTATCAAGTCGGCGAATTTGAAGCTTAGGGGGAAGGTAGTCGAGGCGTTTAAAAGGAGTAAAGCAGAAATCTAACCGCTCCTTAAATTTAATTTTAGCGCGTTCTAAATACCAGTTTTCTAATAGTTTTTGGGTTGTTTCCGTGCATTCGGGTTGGGGAGTTTGTACGTGAATATAACGCCCTTTGAGTTTGACTGAGGGTTGTAAATTTATCTCTATTTTTAAGCGGTATTGCCTACCCAGGTAGAGATGAGTTTCCCCGCCGATGTATTTTCGTGTAGGGGTGCGGGGGTCAAATTGGCTGAAAAACTGTTGTTGTTTGAGAATCCATCTAGCGCGTTTCTTTACACGGCGGTCAATTTCTTCTAGTAGTGCATCAAGGGGGGCTTTGACTGTAACCTGTTGGTTGGGGTGAACCGAGATATCTAAGGTTTTGCGCTCCGAAAAGTTGATTTCAAAGGCAATGGTTTCGTCGCCATAGTTGATAGTGCGGTTAGTTGCGCTCATGCTGTCATTCTATGTCTTGCGAGTTGCAACGACTTTTGGATAATTTCATCCATATCGTCTTGGTCGAAGTGGATGTTATGTTGGTCGCGCAATACATCATACAGGTAATCGTCAATGTCGTTCATCATGTTTCTTTGGATATTTTCGTTATTTATCCAATCGACAATTACATGATTGTCAATGATATTGTAGAAGGCTAGTGCTGCTTCTGCGCTAATGGTATCTGCTTCTGTTTGGTTTTGGATATGTTTTTCAATAAAGTCTTTAAGTAAGCCGTAGAATGCTAGAGCATCTTGGTTATGTCGCAGTTCTTCTGGTAAATCATCGGTTTTACGGTTAACTATTGCGTTTCTGATTTCTTCGGCTTTCTGTAGGTATTCTGCTTCTGAAATGCGTTTAGCACGAAAATCATTAATAGCTTGTTGGATGAGTTCTGAAAACTGTTGGTAAAAAGCTGGATCATCTTCCATCTTTTCTGTAACAGTACGTTTGGTAGCGCTAGCGATAGTATCGGCAAGGGATGCGGGGTTATTTTGTTGCTGTTGTTTGAAGGTTTGAAATGCTTCTTCATCAAAAATATTCAGGAGAGGAGCAATTTGAACTACCTCGGTAGCAGAAATGTGGGTATCCAGCAATTTTTGGATTTTTGGTTCTAAATCGCGATAATCTACGGTTTCTTGGTAGCGACGTTTTACAGCAGCTTTGAGGTTTTGGAAGCGTATTAAATCTTTTTTATAGCGGTTAATTGTAGATAGGGGTGTATCTTGTAAAAATTGTTCGGAAGACAGCGCAATAGCCAAGCTTTTTGCAAATAAAGTTAAGCATTCGTAAAATTCATCACGCAATTGTTCGTTAGCGAGAAGTTCCTCGTATTCATCTTCATCATGGCTGTTTTTGATTTCTTTGAAAATATCCAGCAAGTTTGCGTAGCGTTGCGGTAGTTTACTGACTTCTTCTCGGACATTAGCCAAGGTTCCAGCCAAATCATCTTCGTCAAACTCTTTTAGCGCACTGTAGGCGGTTAAAGCTTTGTCCAGTTTCCCCAGTATTCCGACGTAATCAATAATATAGCCAAATTCTTTTTCTGCTCCTGTGGCTTCGTTGGAGTAGAGTCGGTTAACGCGGGCTATTGCCTGCAAAAGTGTATGTCCTTCGCCAAAGGAACGAGTCAAATACAATACCGTATTCCGGGGAGCATCAAAACCAGTTAGCAGTTTATCAACAACAATTATGATTTCTGGGGTGTCACCATGTTTAAAACTGTTAATCAGTTGCTCGTTATATTCTCGTTCCGAACCATAGCGTTTCATCATTTGCTGCCAAAACTTCTGAATTTCATCGCTTGGTTCTCCGTCTACTTCTTCGTAGCCTTCTCGGCTGTCGGGGGGTGAGATAATTACTTCTGAGGTGACGTAACCGATTTCATCTAGAAAATTTTTATATTTGAGAGCGCTGGCTTTGCCGGGGGCGACGAGTTGGGCTTTGAAGCCGGTGCCTTGCCAGTTTTGACGGTAGTGTTCGCTGATATCAAAGGCTTGACAATAAATGGTTTGTTCGGTTCTGTTAAGTTGTTTGGCTTGGCTGTATTTACGTTTGAGGTCTGACTTTTGCGCGTCAGTAAGTCCACGACAAAGGCGTTCAAACCAAGTATCAATTGCTCTTTGATTAACTTCCTGCTGGCTGTGACGACCTTCATACAGCAATGGTACAACTGCCCCATCTTCTACAGCGCTACGGATGGTGTAGGAGGGTTCGATTATACCGCCGAATTTCTGGAAGGTGCTTTTTTGTTTTTTCATCAAAGGTGTACCAGTAAAACCCAGGTAACAGCCATTGGGAAACATCTGTTTCATTTTGGGGTGGAAGCTGCCGTACTGGCTGCGGTGGCTTTCGTCTACGAGGATAAAGATATTGGGGTCGGGGTCGGAGAATTTTCTTACCTGTAATGCGGCAGTAAATTTATGGATTAAAGTTGTAACAATATTGACTTTTTTTTCAATTAATTTAATCAAATGGCGACCGGAGTTTGCTTGTACGGGCTGCATTCCACAGCTAGCAAAGGTTTTTTTGATTTGTTCGTCTAGGTCAACCCGGTCAGTTACTAGGACAATGCGCGGGTTAGAGATATCTGGGTCAAGAGCAAGCGCTCGCCCCATCATGACCATTGTCAGGGATTTTCCTGAGCCTTGAGTATGCCAGATAACACCGCCTTTTCTTCGTCCTTGGGCATCCACTTGTTTGACGCGCTGAAGGATATTTTTAACAGCAAAGAATTGTTGGTAGCGAGCGATTTTACGCACCCCAGCGTCAAACACGGTGAATTGGTATGTTAGGTCAAGTAGGCGTTCTGGACGACAAAGACTATAAATAGTACGGTCTTGAGTGGTGTTCTGTCGCGCTCCTGCTGTGGCTAGGTTATCGAAATAAGTACGGGCTGACTTAAATACATCGGAGAACAAGCTGTTTTTTTGGTCTTCTGGAAGCGGTGTGTTAACAAGGGTTGTAATGTCTTCTTGTCGGTCTAATTCTTCTCTCCAAAATCCCCAGAATTTAGCAGAAGTGCCAACGGTTGCATATTTTACGTCGTTTTTATTAGTTGCCAGCAGTAATTGAGTATAAGTAAATAGTTTGGGTATAAATTCATCTCGCTGGTTGCGGATAGATTGAGAAACGGCTTGCTCAACATCATTTTTAGGAGATTTGCATTCAATAACCGCGAATGGGATACCGTTGACAAATAAAACGATATCCGGGCGAATAGTTTCTGTACTGCGGGTACGTTCTACGGTAAATTCGGCGGTAACGTGGAAGACATTGTTTTGCCAGTTGCGCCAGTCAATGTAACGTAAGCTATAGCTTTTGGAGTTACCGTCAATGCTTTGCTCTAAGCTAGTACCAAGGGTAAGGTAGTCGTAAATTGCTTCATTGGTTTTTAGTAAGCCATCGTAGCGAATGTTTTTTAGTCGTAATATGGCTTCTTGGATATTTGCTTCGCTAAATAAATATTCCTGTCCTTTAAAAGATATGCGGTTGAGTTGTTGCAGTTGGCTGTTAAGAATGTCTTCTAGGAGTACGTTGCTAAGTTTACCGCGTCGTTGTTTGTGGACTTCTTTTGGTGGTAGATACTTGTAGCCCAGGTTTATTAGTAATTGTAAGGCGGGAATTTGGGATAAATATTCTTCGTTAAACTGGAAGTCTGGCATTATGTTCTTACTCTTGTAACAAAGCTCTGAGTTCTCTTAGCATTTGACTGGTTCCGTCATTGATGGCTTGTTGTACCAATCGGGGAATGAGTTCTGTTATGGGTAAATTGGGAAAGGTGGGGCTGAGGGAAGATTCTACGTAGCCGTCAGCTTGTAAAATGTAAATCGTTAATTTATGGTTGCTGTAAATCCACACTTCCGGAACCCCCAGAGATACGTAGGCGTTAAGCGTTGTTTTTGAGGTAACATCTGATTCAACGGCAAGGTCTGGGGGAGGATATATGCTTAAATCCATTTGGGTACATCCTTTTACCCGGTTAGCATTTTGGATATAAAAGCAGGTATCTGGTTCTACCCCAGCTATATCTGGACGTTTAAAGGTAGTTGAGCCGAAATCTTCCCAGATGCGTCCTTGGATTTCTAAAATTGTGGTGATGATATAAGCGATAATGCGATGGGGACGCTCATGTAATGCTAACGGGGACATTATTTCTAAGGTTCCTTGGTAGTATGCGATGCGGGTGTTGCGTTTTTCTCCTAAGTCTTCCAAAAGTCGCTCAAAGTCTTGCCAGGAAAGGTTATGGATGGCGATTTGGCTACCGGGAGTGAGTTCTATGGCTTGAATGGGTATAGCTACAGTCATGTTTTTAGTTCCGTTAACTGTTTCCTTTTTCAATTTTGACGCGCCATTCTCCCGTGAGGAGTTTTTGCATTAATCCGCGTTTTTGAACTCTTAAAAGATTATGATATTTCTTTAAGGCTTCTATTTCAAAATCTGAAGTTTTAAGTACATCAACAATATTTTTTTGTTCTAAAATAGAAGGAATTTGTATTGGAAAATCGCACACATCTTTTCTTGTAATATTTGGGTCTTTACGACTACTTGCAGCAAAACGTTGCCAGTAACCTACTTTTGCATTCAAATATTGAAGTAGATACTCAGGTATCACAACAGCTTGATTTAATTGAATAGCTGATATAGCTTGATTTACTGCGGCATCAACTTTCAGCAAGCCAGTTCGTCCAATCTGATTAAATCCACCATACATTGCAACTAAAACTGCTTCTTTAGGAAAGATAGTACAAGAAGTTTCATGAATAGCTTTTTGTGTTATTAATTCATCAGTTTTATAAATAAAACTATTGTTCAAATCCATAGTTTTAACCCACGGAATTTTTCCATTTTCAAAATATTCTTCATATTTGCTCCTTAAAGGTGTTGAACCTGATTTAACATGAGCAATATGACCTATTTTTTTGTAGGATGCCTCTTTAAATGTAAATAATTTATTTTGCAAAGTATTTCTTAGCTTTAGCTTGGCTGCAATTAAATTTTCTGTGACCGTAATTGCACTATCCCAAGTCCCCAATATCTCAGCTATTTTCTTTTGTTCTGGGACAGAAGGTAAATTGACTTTTACCCTTAAAAGTCTTTCTTTACCCAATGTTTTATTTCTTCCAGCACCTCCTGGAGAAGCTAATGCAAGTAAATGTTTACCATAAGATGTGGTAAAAAAAAGTCTTAAATATTCTGGAATAGCCGTTTCTAATTTAGATTTATACATAGGAAATCGGTGAGAAGCTATCATTCCAACTTCTTTATTACTTGTTAAAGCAACAGCACCTTCCCATGCAAAAACTATGTTGAATACAAGACAGTTTGGCTCAACCCAAAATACTGATTTATTACCTAACTGTTCGCCCGAAACAGGTTCTTTATGAAAAATCCCTAGTCCATGACTTCTTATTCCTATTTGTTTATATTCCTCAGAGAGAATAACATTAACAGGTTTTCTGATTTCTTCTAATATCTCACTAAGAAGTATCGGTTTAAAATTTTTAAATCTACTCATTATATTCAAAAAAATTACACATAATAATCAAAGATTAATTAATTAGTCGAAATCCCCAACTCTTTTAAATAACCTGCCATTTTCCCCCGTACATCAACCAACTCTGCTTCTAACTCCTCAATCTCCTGCTGTACCGCAGCAATATCAATCTCCTCCTCTTCCTCAAAGGTGTCCACATAACGAGGAATATTTAAGTTAAAATCGTTCTCCTTAATCTCCTCCAAAGCCGCCACACTGGCATACTTTGGCACATACTGCCTCTCGCTGTAAACCCGTAGAATCTTATCTAAATGCTCGTCTAGCAAGTCATTCTGGTTCTTCCCACCCTGAAAATCAGCACTAGCATCAATAAATACAACATCTTGACGATTCTCATTTACACCACCTTCTTCCCGCGAACGGTCAAATACAAAAATCGCCACAGGAATCGACGTACTTGGAAATAAATTCGGTGGCAAACCAATCACCGCATCTAATAAATTCTCCTCAATCAACTTTCGCCGTATACGTCCCTCACTTGAACCCCGGAACAACACTCCATGTGGTGCAATCACTACCACACGTCCTTCCTTTGGCTGGGCAATTTCAATCATGTGGGTAATAAATGCAAAATCCCCCTTAGTCTTTGGCGGAACACCTCGCCAGAAACGATTATAAGTATCATTTTTAGCAGCATCTGCACCCCATTTATCCAAAGAAAACGGCGGGTTCGCTACCACCACATCAAACTTCATCAACTTATCTAATTCCACCAAAGCCGGACTATTTAATGTATCGCACCATTCAATTCGGGCAGCATCTTTACTGTGGAGAAACATATTCATCCGCGCCAATGCCCAAGTACTCCCGTTAGCTTCTTGACCAAACAAAGAGTAATTATTACTACCTACTTCATTAGCAACCGCAATCAATAACGACCCAGAACCACAAGCGGGGTCACAAATTCTGTCACCAGGTTTTGGTTGCGCTAGTTTCGCCACTAACTTAGAAATCTGCGCTGGTGTAAAAAACTCTCCTGCTTTTTTACCCCCACCAGAAACAAACTTTTCAATTAAATAGATATAGGCATTACCAATAATGTCCTCACTCACCCGCGAAGGTCGCAAATCTAACTTGGGGTTAGCAAAGTCATCAATTAAATTCTTTAATCGTCGGTTACGGTCTTTCGTCTTCCCTAAATTCGCTTCTGAGTTAAAATCAATATTCCGAAAAACCCCCTCCAACTTAGCTTTATTCGCGGGATGTTCTTCAATTGCTTCCAAAGCTTCGTTAATTAATTCGCCAATATTATCAGCATTGCGTTTTTCGTAAATATCGTAATAACTCGCACCTTTGGGTAACACAAACCGTTCCCGCTCCATTTTTCTCAGGATGCGAGCATCATCATCCCCATACTGCTTCTGATACTCTTCGTAATGGTCGCGCCAAATATCACTTATATACTTTAGAAATAGGAAAACTAAAATATAATTTTTATACTCCGACGGGTCAATTACCCCCCGGAAAGTATCGCAGGCATTCCACAGAATACTATTAATTTCATCTTGTTTAATTTTGTCAGTTTCTGCCATTAGTTTATTTTCTTACAAAATTCTTACAATATATACTGAGCATTGATTGTAGACAATACATTTAAAACAACAATATAGAATATTTGTATTATTTTTGTTTTAAATGTTTTGTATTTACAGCTTTCCGCATCAAAATCGTATCAATGTATAATTTGCGTTTTTGCGCCAGTTTCTCCATAATCTGCTGTTCTCGCTGACTTAACGCTGAAATTTCTGCAATTAATTTCTGCTTTTCTAAAGATGGCAAGTTAATTACCAGATTTTCTAATGCTGACTTACTCACCATTGATAAACTCGTACCTTCAGAAATGCGACTTATCTGGTATTGACCATAAGGTTGATTCAGATAAGAAACCAAATAAGCCGGGTCAACTTTCTTTGACTTTACTCGAATCACCATTAGTGATAATGCTGCTACATAAGGTTTTATGTCCTCAGTCACAAGTGCTGTAGTTTTAGAAACACCTCTAGAACAAAACAAAATGTCATGCTGATGCAACAAGTGTTTCTCTGCATCATCAAGCTGTACTTTATAAACATCACTCAAATCCAAACAGTTGTAGTCATCAATGTCCTTCATTTGAATTACTCCTACCGTTCCCTCTGGATTACGCTCAATCTTTGTACGGAAGGGATAACCCAGACGAATTGATGCAATATTCTTCAGTTTGACTTTCTCATAACTCTTTGGGATAACCATAGTTATAAAGTTACTCAGTAGGTAAGCGAGGTAGCTTGTTGTAAATCACACTACCTCGCTCAGAGTTAAATATTTAACCAAAATTGAATTGTGTAGAAACCTGTGCAAACACTAAATTTTCTACATGACATAAAACCTACAACCAGCCACCCGCTCCTTTATGCAAATCTTCTGCTTTAAAAGGACAGAGGTGACTGAGGGGACACCAGCGACACTCTAGTACGCTAGGCGTAGCTGTCGGCGCATCTTTTGCGGTCATGCTTTTAACCAGTTCTGCGACCTGTTGCTTAAACTCGCCAGTAATATTTGTAGCTGGAATATCAGAAACTTCACCTTGATGGACTAGCTGTCCTGTAGGAACCTTACGAATTTCATGCAAACCAACCGCTGGAATCAATGCCATGTATAACTTGACTTGAGCAATGTCGCTTGCACGCAGTTCTTTACCAGTTTTGATATCTGGTACAATCACCTTATTTCCGCATACCGCTACAATATCGGGTTGGGCTGAAATAACCGCACCAGCTTTTGTTTCATACCAAAAGCTGTTAGAAGCTTCCGTATGAACGGTGTAGCCGTCTGCTTTCAAATCCCTAACATAATCAGTCAAAGCTGCTTGATGCTTGAGCTTATAGCCTTGGGCATCAAAACCGTTGCTGACTTTAGGAATTTTATAGTTCGCCTGAGTATGCAGCGAGAGCATACATTGACGGTCGCCAGAAAGTCCTTTTGATAGCCAACTAGGATGAATGTACGTCTGCTTTCGGGTTTTCAGCCCCAAGCTCGCACCATCAAATGATTGTTTTGGCATATAATTTAGTTACGATTAAAAAACATGGCTCTTTCATCGGAGCCTTTTTTGTACAAAAACGGAATGTTGTAATCCGTTTACTGCGACAAAAGTTACAGCCGCTTGAAATCTATACTCGCATAAGCAATTAAAATTTGTCAATAAAAAATTGTTGTAACTCGATTACAACAAAACAAATTTTAGCTTAAAATTATGGAAGAGCGATTTTTTGGGGGAGAGATGCCGGAATGCACTTTTCTGAAAATCCAAAGAAAGTTAGATGATCAAGTTTTAACTTACAAATAAGAAAGCGTTTTTAGCAGCAAGAAACTTTAGCATAAAGACAAGCGTACAATTGTATACCGAACATTATTTGGGGAATTAAATCAAAAATTAATTATTGCACTGCAATTTTTGACAGATCAACGATCTCCCAAACGCCGCGATCATCACGTATTATCGACAGTCCATATTTTTCACGTAAACAAGTGATCGCCATATCAAAATCATTCAACATCCCCAAATGTTTCATCAAAAGCGACAGCGCTTTTATTTTGTCACACAGTTTTATTTTGTAAGTTGATCTTTGATTTCCTTCACCATCTATTGTTATTTTTTCGTCAATTTCTGCAATCGCTGCCAAATCATCTAAATTGTTAGGTATCTGCACAGAGCCGTCTTTTATAAAGTCTCCAAAATTTACAAAAGCAATTCGCGATAATTCTAAAAGCACGCGGTCTGCATTAATTCCCGTTCGGCGCGAACGCGCTGCCATCAATTGGCTCAAACGCTGTGCAATGTGAGGTTTTGTGAGTAACTGAGATGCTTGCTGTCTAAGAGCTTCATAGCTTTTAGCACTATATCCACTCCGCTCCGCTGCGCTTGTCCCATTAAAATCAATAAGATATTCCCGGCAAAACAATTCTTCTTTCGGTGTAAGTTTTTTTGGCATCAGTGTTTGTTAATTACTCTATTTTTATAAAGGTACGATGATTACTCGCACCCTTGTAATCCTTTTATATAAAGGTTTGCTGCAAAATCAGGAGATGGATTAATAATTTTCCCATTCATCGTACATATCTATCCCGTCTGGATTACAGATATCCAGATAGTCACTCAGTTTACTTCTTACCTCACGCTTTATTTCCTGCAAAATTTGTTCAAGATTATCATCGACCAACCGTTTACCTATTGTTCTGGGTAATTTCCAATCACTGCCAGACCAAAGGACATCAGCACAAATGTCATTTTTGTAATTGGAAGTAAATTTTACACACCCAATCAAATAACTTTCGTCAGCTGCAAAATCCAGTTTTATATTCCTAGTAAATATTGCGTCCTCATAAAAGTTTGAATTGCTCTTTTTCAATTCTTCTGCCTTATCCCATTCTGACCCAGATTGAAGATAAGCTATGAAAGCATCTTTCCCATTAACGTAGACTCGCCCAGGTTTCGCTTGACCGTAGGCATCTCCTAATAGTTGCTTTCGTCGTCTAGATTCTCCCATGTTTGAACCTTCCCTAAAATTAATTGATTTTGTTACTTGATATTTTTAATACTTTCTATACGGAGTACACCCCCCTTATAAAAAGTTTCAAAGTATCTCCCAATTCCCATTACATAAGGGTTTAAGGGGGGTGTACCCTCTTAACTAGATATTTACTGAATATTTTTTATACTTTTATCCTCTCCGAGGTACACCCCCTTTAAAATCGGTTTGAAACCGTCTATTCCATTTCAAACGATATATGTATCCTGCAAGGTACTTGACTATTATTAAGGACATTTTTAGCGGGTTTTGAGCATAAGGTCTTTTTTCAACCTCGCCCCTTAAGATATTAGAGAAGGAATTAGGGAAAAAAGGTACACCCTTTTTAATATCTTTTATATATATACCGGGGGTGGACTCCGTGGAGTTCATGTATAAACTAAGTCTCTGTGTCTAGATTGTTCAATTATTTGTGGTTGCGGTTCAGGCTGAGAAGTGCGTTCGCGTAAAATTTCTTCCTGCTCCTGTTGCCGCTGTCGCTCCAATTCTTCCTCAAATAGCTTCTGTTGTATTTCAAGTTCTTCTTGTTGTTTTTTTTCTGTCTCAAGTCGTAATTTTTCTTCTTCCTTAAGCTTTAGTTCCTCCTCACGTTTTAAATCGCGTTGAATCCAC
>JBCBPQ010000079.1:0-27325 GCA_039820645.1 Cyanobacteria bacterium J06633_8
AACCCCGGAGCCTTCAAACGGTGGTGCAAGTCCAATGCCACAAACCCCGGAGCCTTCAAACGGTGGTGCAAGTCCAATACCGCAAACCCCGGAACCTTCAAACAGTGGTGCAAGTCCAATGCCACAAACCCCGGAGCCTTCAAACGGTGGTGGAAGCCCAATGCCACAAACCCCGGAACCTTCAAACAGTGGTGGAAGCCCAATGCCACAAACCCCGGAACCTTCAAACAGTGGTGGAAGCCCAATGCCACAAACCCCGGAGCCTTCAAACGGTGGTGCAAGTCCAACACCGCCAACCCCACAAACTCCTGCAAATCCTCCAACAACAGAGCCTCCAGCTACCGAAGCACCAGTTAACGAACCACCTCCGATATCTACTTAGATAAATCTAATGGTGCGTTATAGCTTTGTTGAATTATGATTTTTAGGCGTTGCTGAATAGAAAATGAAGTCGTGGTTTCATATCGTTTGAAACTTATCATTGCTAAGTCAAGACATTTGTTTCAGATTTGCTACAGAATGTAGATAAACATAATTCATAGCTTACTTTAGCAACGCCAATTTTAAAGATATATCCACTTTCTGTGACACACCCTACACCATCAATTCCAGGGTTCGGTAGGAGCATCTGCATCTTTTAAGGATATAGTATCTATCGATGAGTTATCTGTTACAAAATTAGAAGAAGCAGAATCTGTCAATTGACAAATTGCTTCGAGTGCTTCTACGGCTGACTTGTACCTTAATTCATGATTATCAAGTACCATTTTGCTAAGAATTTGGGCAAAAGCCTTACTAGTAGTTGCTTTGTCAGTCCATTGAACTTCTTGGTTTTCGTCTATTGGTAATTCATGGGGGGGTATACCAGTTAAAAAGAAGATACCTATCATTCCCACAGCATAAATATCGCTGCTATATTTGGGGTATCCCAAACATTGTTCTCGCGGTGCATAACCTTTTGTACCAATACCAATTGTAAAGGCTGTTTGCTCTTGAGAATTGATTACTTGAGTAGATACTTGTTTTACAGCGCCAAAGTCAATCAATACTAACTTGCCGTCTGATTGCCGTCGGATAATATTGCTCGGCTTTATATCCCGATGAATTACACCTTTATTGTGTACAAATACTAATGTTTGCAGTAAATCTTTGAGGATTTCAATTACTTCTGGTTCGCAAAGACGTTCTTCTAAGGATATTGCTCTATTCAAAGGACGACCGATGATGTATTCTTGAACTAAATAAAATTCTTCTTCTTCTTCAAAGTAAGCTAGAAGTTGGGGGATTTGATTATAATTTCCTAATACCTGTAGGGTTTGAGCTTCTGATTTGAATAAGCGTCTGGCTACTTGTAATTGTTCCGTTTTGTTATTGACTGGCTTGAGCTGCTTGACAACACATCGTGGATTCCCTGGAAGCTTGGTATCTTCAGCAATATAAGTTTCGCTAAATCCACCAGAGCCTAGGACTTCGACTATTTTATATCTACCATCTAATATTTTTCCCGATATTTCTTTTAAGCGCTGTCCTAATAAATCTTTTAAATCATCTTGTTGAGATATTATCTCTTGTACGACGCGATTTGAAGCGTGCCTTTGTAAAATATCAAGGAGTTGAGTTTTCCTTAACTTTTCACGAGCCACTTCCGTTCCCAAATAGCAAAGTCCAACCGTAGAAATTGCAAATATCGGTAGACTAGTAGGAAAAATTAACTGAGCGTAAACAAATAAACTGTAACTAATACCTGCCCAAACTATAGCAAGCACAATACTGGTTACAAATCTTGTTGTAACTTGTCTGACTCTAGCAATCAATAACGTAGAACCACCGACTAACAATAGTACGAATAAACTACGATGTAGTGAAGTCGAAAGTGGAGAGGCAATCGCTTTCCCTTCCATTAAAGTTGCGATCGCGTTGGCATGTATTTCGACTCCAGACATTTTTCCTGGATAAAGCCAGTTAGAAGATAGAGCAACTTGGTGGTAATCTTTTTGCGTTCTAGCTGTGGAGCCGATTAGAACAATTTTGTCTTTGAATACCTTTCCGCCTTGTAAATTAGTATCCCAAAATTCTGGTTCAAAAACATTCCAAAAAGACAAAGTTTTAAATGTTCCCGCTCCTCCATAAAAATAGATGCGATCGCCTTTTGGTTGGGGATATTTTATATTGGCGGCGATTAATACGGATTGGTCAAATGAAGGCATAGCCTCGGGAATTATGCCATCTTGCTCTGCGAGTTGCTTGAGAAAAACGTTTGCTAATTTATGAACTTTAGCATCTACTTCAAGGGGAAAGTTTACGGTTCCGATAGATACTGAAGTACTGCGAAATTGCTGATGTGGCAGCACCAACTGCCAAGAAATTCCTTGGTAAGATTTAGATGTTTCGTAGAGTGCGGCTAAAGTAACTTTATCTCCATAACGGTTGAGCGAATTAATAAGCTCTTTATCATCGGCTTGCCCGTGACTGCTTGGATAATCGAAAAGTATATCTACGGCTACATGACGTGCGCCAGCTTCAATTAATTTTTCAATAACGAGGGCGTATGCTTCGCGTCGAAAAGGGAAAGACTTGATCGATTCAAAATAAGGTTTAGAATCTATTTCATAAGACTGCTTAGGAAGTGATATTGAATCATCATCTATTGCCAAAATTACAATATCTTTCGGGGGAGTTTCTTTTCCTCGTACTAAATAAAAAACGCTTGCTGCTTGATTTTCTAACCAAATCGTTAAATCATTACCAGAACCTGCTAGCAATACAGCCCCTACTACCGAGGCACCAGCAAGAATATGACCTAAACGAGTCATCATCTTAAAGGAGTGTGCCGATACGGTGGAAGTGGCTTGTTTCGGAAGGCTTAGCAGTTTCTTGGCAGCAGACACATATTTTTTAGTTATGTTATATGTAGGTTCTTCTGCCATATTATATTTGAAGTTTATTTACGTACAACAATGCCGTTCCGCTTTACACGTTATTTTGTGTAAGTTACCCTATTTATAATACTTAAATATAAATCTATATATATGAAATTATTATACACCTATCAAGTATGATTCAATGTTATCTGTTGTAGTCATAGATCGGTAAATTTTCTACTCCAGAATCAATACCGCTTGAGCTATTGAAGAAAGGTATTAACTTAATTGAGTAGATTGTAAATGAAGGAAAAACTGCTTCGTTCCTTAAATGGATTGTAAGTAGAAATATGTATATTTCATATTCTAATTATATGTAAGCTTTATGCCGTGCCTGTAGCAAAAATAGAACTAATATTTTTACCTAATACCTCAAATTATTTTTACAAGTAAGTTTAAATACGGCAAAAATATTTTATAGAAGTTCTTTTAAAGCATTGCAATAACTGAAAAATGCAATATCGAGTTGCGTCTTTCACGTCAGTTGATCTTAGGTTAAACATATTGCTTTATTAATGTAAGACGATTTGCCGTGTAAGAGTGGGTACTCTATTATCTGTAAGCTATTGTTAAAAATATTTACTCACCCCTCGCTTTCTAGATACTCCAAAGCTAGAAAGCGAATGAAATGCTTTTTAGTATAGATGAAAAACTATACATTGCTTCTTTTTTCGATAGCAGTACTGTCATAGCCACGTTTATTCAAAATCATACAAACCATACTCCTAACTTAATAGTGTCGGATGCTCAAGGATCAAACTATAGCTTGAGAGTTAGTTACCGGCTTTAGGAGTAAACTTAACTAATATACAGCTAAAAACTCTGTTACTTAGTCAATTTTATTGGTAGATTTTGATTACAGGGGTCTATAAGCATATCAAGGATGAAAAACAATCTCTTGTTGCTTTAACCACACTTTAATGTTTTAGTCAATCTCCTAAATTGGCAAATGATAGATAAAAGCTATACATGACAATATAATTTATATACAAGACGCGAATTTGTCATTTTATTATTGCTATAATCTATTGTTCAATCTAGATTCATTTATATTTAATGGTGTAAATTCCTATGGAATCTCATATGACTCGTCTGTCTATTTTTGTAGACGGAAACAATATGTTCTATGCTCAACAAAAAAATGGTTGGTTTTTTGACCCACGACGAGTATTAGAATACTTCAAATACGAGCAAATACATACAAATTTAATTAATGCATTTTGGTATACTGGCTTAAAAGACCCCCAGGATCAACGAGGTTTTCGAGACGCTCTAATTAGTTTAGGATATACAGTACGAACTAAAATACTCAAAGAATATTACGATGATTCCTCCGGGCGTTACTCTCAAAAAGCCAATTTAGATATTGAAATTGTTGTAGATATGTTTAATACAGTAGACCAATATGACAGAGTAATTTTATTTAGCGGAGATGGAGATTTTGAAAGAGCAATTGAATTATTACGCTCGAAAAACACTCATATAACTGTAGTGTCTACAGAGGGAATGATAGCAAGAGAATTACGTAATGCCACCGATAGATATATTGATTTAAATGAAATTAGAGACAGTATAGAAAAAACTGAAGCGTAGAGAAACTTTACAATTATTTAGAAAATTAATAGTAAAAAAAATTAAACTAGAAAGTATTGTTAGGCACAAGGAAATAATTAGCAAAAATAAGGTTATGACAACAAATTCAGAAAGAATCATTATTTTTGATACTACGCTTCGAGATGGGGAACAATCTCCGGGAGCAGCGTTAAATATTGATGAAAAGTTGACTATTGCTAAGCAGCTAGCCCGTTTAGGTGTGGATGTAATTGAAGCGGGTTTTGCTTTTACAAGTCCAGGAGATTTTGAAGCTGTTAGCAGGATTGCTCAAACTGTAGGTACGGAAAATGGCCCAGTAATTTGCAGTTTGGCAAGAACAAAGAAAGATGATATTAAGGCAGCCGCAGAAGCAATAAAGCCAGCAGCAAAAGGTCGAATTCATACTTTTTTAGCAACTTCTGACATTCATCTTAAATATAAGTTGAGAAAAACTAGGGAAGAGGTGCTATCAACTGCTGAAGAAATGGTTGCTTATGCTAAAAGCTTCACTGATGATATAGAATTTTCACCAGAAGATGCGGGGCGTTCCGATCCAGAATTTCTTTATGAAGTTTTGGAACGAGTTATTGCCGCAGGAGCTACAACAGTTAATATTCCTGATACTGTTGGTTATATAACTCCAAGCGAATTTGGAGCTTTAATTAAGGGAATTAAAGATAATGTTCCTAATATAGATAAAGCGATTATTTCGGTTCACGGACACAACGATTTAGGATTAGCTGTCGCTAACTTTTTAGAAGCAGTAAAAAATGGTGCAAGACAACTAGAATGTACCATCAATGGTATTGGAGAACGTGCTGGAAATGCAGCTTTGGAAGAATTGGTAATGGCTTTGCACGTTCGCAGACAATACTTTAATCCCTTCTTAGGACGAGCTGTTGATTCGGAAGCAGGATTAACTAATATTGACACTAAACAGATATACAAAACTTCTCGTTTAGTTTCTAATTTGACGGGAATGTTGGTACAGCCAAACAAGGCAATTGTCGGGACAAATGCTTTTGCTCATGAATCTGGAATTCATCAAGATGGGGTGTTGAAAAACAAGCTCACCTATGAAATCATGGATGCTCAGTCAATTGGTTTGACAGAAAATCAAATTGTTTTGGGCAAATTATCGGGAAGAAATGCAGTTCGTACTCGTTTGAAAGAATTAGGTTTTGATCTGTCAGAAAATGATTTGAACAAAGCATTTGTTAGATTTAAGGAAGTTGCTGACAAAAAGAAAGAAATTACCGATTGGGATTTAGAAGCGCTTGTAAATGATGAAATTCAACAAGCACCGGATTTATTCAAGTTGGAATTGGTACAGGTTTCTTGTGGTAGCAATGCAAGCCCTACAGCAACGGTTACTCTACGCAATCCAGAGGGAGAAGAATTAACTGATGCAGCTATTGGTACCGGACCTGTAGATGCTGTATACAAAGCAATCAACCGCGTAGTAAATGTACCGAATAATTTAATTGAGTTTTCCGTACAATCGGTAACTGCTGGTATTGATGCGATTGGGGAAGTAACTATCCGGTTGAAGTACGAGGATAAGATTTATTCGGGTCGTTCGGCAAATACGGATATTATTGTTGCATCGGCTCAAGCTTATGTAAATGCCCTTAATAGGTTGTATGGTGCGTTACTGAATAATCAGAAACAGCAAGTAACTGCATAGTAATATTGTGTGAGAATGGTTTGAAAGGAAAGTAAACCCGGTATTTTGAAGATACCGGGTTTTTAATTCAAGAAGATAATTCTTTAAAATACACCCGCTTCGGTTTACAAACCCAAAGCTAATAGCAAAAGTGCTATAAATAGGACGAAATAAACGATGGATTAAAAGAGTGGCAATTAGCGCCAAAGAGCAAATAAAATATTATAAATATTATAATTAATCACAATAATGACTTTAGTTTCAATTATTATTACTTCTTATAATAAAGCTGCATATTTAGAACAAGCCGTTAAAAGCGTTTTGGCGCAAACCTATTCAAATATTGAATGTATTATTATTGATGATGGTTCAACAGATAATACAGCAGAAATAGCTCAAGAATTGATTGCTAAATATCCGCAAATACAGTATTTTGTTAAATCCAATGGTGGTATTTCTTCAGCACGCAATTTTGGTAACAGTAAAGCAAATGGGGAGTGGATTCAGTTTTTAGATGCTGATGATTGGATTCACGAAGATAAAATTAGAATTCAATTAGAATATTTGCAAACCTTTTCAGTACAAGAGGTTTTTGCATACGCAGACTATGAAAGGGTTTATGTTGATAAAAACCATCGAATTACTAAGCGCATATCTCATCAAGTTGGTGAATTATCCAAGGAAGAGTTAATTCATAGACTGTTGACTTGTCCTGATTTTTTAGCTAAATCTCCTTTTCCTTTGTTGCAGCAAGCAATGCTTTTTAAAAAAAGTATTTTTGATAATCATCAGTTTGATGAAACTTTAAAAGCCTGTGAAGATAGGGAATTAATGCTGGATTTATTGATGAATGATAATATTTCCTATGTTTATACACCGATAATTGCAGCTTATTATCGGAAACACGCTTCTAATCTTACAGATAATGGTTCATTAATGCGAGAAGCTTATGTTGGCTATTTTGAAATTGTCAAACAAAAACATCGAGATTCAATTAGTTTAGATAATAAAAGTTTAGATTTATTAGTCGATAAAGCAATTGAGTTGAAAGATTCTTATTTACTTGCAAGAGTTGCTCGATTGATTAAATTCCCGACTTATATTTTTGATAGAAACATAAGAGTCAGTAATTATTTAATGTTGAGAAGTCTTTACACGATAAGATTAGTCTTACCCAATTTTATTTTATACAAACACCGTAGAGGTCCGCGTTCCCAGAAGATTATAGATTGGTTATCTAAATTCAAAATATAATTTCTTTCAAATAAATTAAGAGTATGGTATACCATTACATAAATTTCTACTTTTTATCCTAAAATATGGTTAGGTTTTCCAAAGTGTTTTTTTAGACTTTAACTAAAAATAATTTTGTTTTTAATTTTCATTGTTAAAGAGGTAATTCAATTAAAAATTCCGTTCCTTTCCCTAAAGTAGAATTACAACTTAAATTACCTTGATGTTTTTCTACGATAATCGAATAGCTGGTTGATAATCCCAAACCCGTACCGTTACCAACGGGTTTTGTGGTAAAAAATGGGTCGAATATTTTATTTAAAGCTGCTTCACAGATACCAATACCATTATCTTTGATACTAATTAATATATAATTATTATCTTTAAATGAAGTGCTAATTGTAATTTTTGGTTTGTTGATTTTTTTATCTCGTAAAGCATCAACTGCATTACCGATAATATTCAAAAATACTTGATTCAACTCTGTCATGTAAAAATTTATAGCTTACAGCTTGTTTCGGAATCAATTTACATTGTTGTTGTGGCTGAATATAAAACTTGTAAACTTCACTTTCGGGCAAAATTAAACCTAACTGTAAAGCTTTCCATAAATCGGTAGCAATATCGGCTTCAGATTGCTGATAAACTATCGAAGCGGTTGTCAAATCAAATTGATTACCAATACAAGCAGCTAATTGTAAAATATTTTGCGTTTCTTTTGGCAACTTTTGTAATTGTAATGCCATAAATTCGACAACATCATCAGTAACCGCTAAAGCCTTGACTTGAGAAATATCGCATATCCAACCTCCTTCACTAGAATTAAGAAAGTGAAATTGAATTAAACCATCTTCATAGAGTGCTTTTAAAAACTGTTTGCTAAAAAATGGATTACCCTTAGTTTTTTGATAAACCAATTGCGTCAGCGGTTGTGCGATTTCTGCTGAACAGTTAAGAGTATCGGCAATCAGTTGATTTAAGCTTTCTTGCTTTAACGGCGTTAATGTAATCGTGTCAATTATCGCCTTGGATTTAGAAATTTCATCTAAAGTTAACATCAAAGAATGAGCGGGAAAAACTTCGTTATCGCGGTAAGCACCAATTAGCAATAAATAACCAGTTTTCGACTCGCTCATTAGTAACTGCATCAACTTTAAAGAAGCTGAATCTGCCCACTGTAAATCATCTAGAAAAATAACTAATGGATGTTCTTTGATGGTAAAAACTTGAATAAATTTCTGAAACAATAAATTAAATCTATTTTGTGCCGCAGCACCCGATAATTCTGGAGCGGATGGCTGTTTGCCAATTATCTTTTCTAGCTCCGGAATTACATCAATAATGACTTGTCCCCTGTCTGCTAATACTTCTAGTATTTTGCTTTTCCAATTTGACAATTGAGCATTGCTTTCTGTCAATAATTGGCCGATTAAATCGCGAAATGCTTGAACAAAAGCATAATAGGGAATATTACGGTTAAACTGGTCAAATTTTCCCTTGATAAAATAACCGCGTTGCCGAACAATTGGTTTGTGAACTTGATTAATTACCGCAGTTTTACCAATACCAGAAAAACCGGCTACTAGGATTAACTCCGCTTGTGATTCCTCCTTAGGCTCTAGCGAAAAACAAGATTTCGCATTAGTAACTCTTTCAAATGCTGCTAGCAATTGCTCAACTTCATTTTCTCTACCGTAGAGCTTTTCCGGAATAATAAATCTGTCACAAATATCTCTTTGTGCAATTTGAAAATTTTGAATATTTCCAGTTTCTTGAAGTTGATAGAGACATTTTTCTAAATCATGCTTCAATCCCACAGCACTTTGATATCTATCTTCAGCATTTTTCGCCATCAACTTCATGATGATATCTGATAAAACTTGAGGAATCTCTCCACTGTTAACTGTTAACTGATGACTGTTAACTGAAGGCGGTTTTTTCGCAATATGACAATGCACCAATTCCATTGCATCTTTCGACTTAAACGGTAATTCACCCGTTAATAACTCAAACAAAGTTACACCAAATGCATAAAAATCAGCCCGATAATCAACCCCGCGATTCATTCTTCCTGTTTGCTCTGGAGATATATAAGCTAATGTCCCTTCTAAGGTATTGATATTTTGGATTTCTTGGGTTTCTTTGGGTAGTAAAGAAGAAATACTAAAGTCAATTAATTTAATTTGCTTTGTTTTAGGGTTAATTAATATATTGTCTGGCTTAATATCCTTATGAATAACCCGATTGTAATGGAGATGCCCTATAATATCGGAAATTGTGACTGCAATTGATAAAATCTCTTCTAAAGAAGCAATATTTTTCTCCAGCATATATTCCCGCAGCGAAATCCCACCAAAATCTTCCATCACCAAAGCATAGCTATTCTGATAAGTTTCTAAACTATAAACAACAACAACTCCATCAATCTCTAGATTTTTCGCAATTGTGTATTGATTGCGAAACTGTACCAATTCGCGGAAACCAGGCAATACATTTTTTAGTAATTTTATCGCTACAGGTTTGCCATCGCTTTCTCTAATTCCACGATATACAACGGTTCTCGAACCATTGTAGAGTTGTTCTAATATTTTATATCCCCAGATGCTAACCATGCTGATTTTAATTTCAATTAAAACGCTTCCGGATTTATTATTCCCACCTCTGCCCTCAAAAATTAAGTTTAAATTTATCCCACGAATTTGGGCATTATCCAACTGTTTGCAAAGCTTTACAGCTATTTCTCCAATAGGTGCAACAATTTACTTCTAGACTAAGTATTCCCAAATTCTTTACAATAATTATTCAGGGCTTACGCAAAGCGAAATAGTTTTTGCGACGGCAAGATTACCTGTAGGGAAGGCATCCCAGTATTTCGCAGGATTTTGTTGCTGTCCCTCGCCATCGCATAATTCTGTTATTTTTGCGTAAGTCCTAGTATAGAATGAAACTGCAAAAATCTCTTCTCTTTTATGACTTTAGAATCCCAGTTTGAACAAGATAAGTCACAGCCAAATAGTAATAATCCCGATTCAAAAACAGATAACGAAAAAATTCTGTGTCCTCATTGTAAGCGCACGGCTACAAATGGCATTAAATGTAAAGGCATTTGTGTCGCTGATGATGATTATTAGTAATTATTAAACGAGGATAGGGAATCATATCGGTTACTTTTATAAACCTGGACTGGTAATAAATATCAAAAGTGGCTATTGTAATCAACCACTGTTTAAATTACGCTATTTTTAAGTTCCATTTTAGCGATTATGTAGAGACTAAATATGCCTCATATAGCCAAGATTTGCATCTATCCGATTAAATCCCTTGATAGGATAGAAGTAATGCAAGCAAAGGTTTTAGAAAGTGGTGCCTTAGAAGGCGATCGCCAATTTGCTATTTTTGACGAACAAGGTAAGTATGTTAATGCTAAGTGCTATGAAAAAATACATTTACTAAGGTCAGAATTCGATTTAGAAAATAAAATTGTTTCGTTACAAATTGAAGGTAGTAATAGACAAGAAAGTTTTTATTTAGAATCTGAAAAACCGCATTTAAAAGCTTGGTTAAGTCACTTTTTTGGTTTTAATGTTACATTTCAAGAAAATTTAATTACGGGCTTCCCCGATGATACAGTTTCACCGGGACCAACTATAGTAAGTACTGCCACTTTAAAAGAAGTTGCTTCCTGGTATCCAGAATTAACAGAAGAAGATATCCGTCGTCGAATGCGTACTACTATCGAAATTGATGGAGTTCCGGCTTTTTGGGAGGATATGTTATTTTCTGAAAGTAATAATGTTATTCCTTTTAAGGTTGGAAATATGCAATTTATTGGAATAAATCCCTGTCAACGCTGTATTGTTCCAACTCGAAATGCAGTAACAGGAAAAGTTAATTCTGATTTTCAGAAAATATTTATCAATAAACGTAGAGAAACTTTACCGAAATGGGTGAATAAATCTCGCTTCAATCATTATTACAAACTGACAGTAAATACTAGATTAGCCAGTGAAGAACTTGGGAATGAATTTATAAAAATTGGGGATGAAGTTAGTTTGATGTAAAAAAAATGTAGAGTAGGTACAGTGAAAATATAGATATAGATATAGCAATCCTATATGAGCCGTGAGAAAGATAGGTGTCATAAACCCGGTTTTTCGGAAAAACCGGGTTTCTCAAATCTCACAAATGATTTAGGAATGATATAGAGAAATTGCTAAGTTTGAATTAAACACGAATGTATAATAAAAAAAATCTCAATATAAGAGAAACAACTCCAAAAGAAGATTCAGTAATTGCAGAACATTTTTATCAGATGTGGTTGGATATTGGAGTCGCTGAAAATTATATTAAACCTAACCACCGCAATTTAACTTTTGAGTTTATCAAACAAGCTCGTCAAAACTTATTCTATAAAGGTTTTGTTGCAGAAGTTGACGACATAATAATAGGTTCTGCAAGCTGTCAGCTATTCACAGGTTTATATCCAGTAATTTTAGAAGAAGAATATCGTAAATACGGATACATTTGGGGTGTCTACGTTGCACCGTCTCACCGTAGAAAAGGAATCGCCAAACAATTAACAAACGCCACAATTGAGCATTTGAAATCTATCAATTGTACAAAAGCTATTTTAAATGCTTCACCAGCAGGAAAACCTGTTTATGAAAATTTATGTTTTTTACCAAGTAATGGAATGGAAATCAATTTACTATAAAATTTTTTCCATTATCAACAAACCCAAACCACTCCGATTTTTTTGTTGTCAAAGTGTTAATATATGGTTACGAAATCGCGAAAAATAGGGTTTTTGACAATGCTATTAACAACTAAAAACAGCATTAATAAATGATTCGTGAAATTATAACTAATGCCGTCTTGGCATCTTGTCCATAAAGACGTCTAGCCAAAACGGCACTACAGTTTCACATATTTAGTTATTGACTTTCCCGCGCATTCTTTAAGGATACAGGAGGAGTATTTCTACTACCTAGCGAATTCTAACGTATCGAGAGTTTACCCAGTATTCACCTTCAGGAGAATCAAGTTGGTACCATCCATTTCGTTGGTTGACAATATTCACTGACTCTCCCGAAGGCAGAGAACCAAGCTTTCTATATGATATATCAGGGCCAGAGCGAACATTTAATCTACTACTAACTTGAACAACTCCGGTTGCAGTTCCATTGCCAATTCCTTCTGTACTAACAAAACGACCACCCATACCAGAATATCCCATCGCTGCAAGGGTTCTAGGACCAGCAATACCATCTACCCTCAAACCATTCGCACGCTGAAATCTCATTACAGCTGTTTTGGTAACAGAGCCATAGTATCCAGTGGAAGAAAGGTTCTTAGGGAAATAACCCCTATTTCGCAGTTCTGTTTGTACAATTCTAACGTTATAACCAGTTGTACCCTGTTTTAAAGTTAAGGCTTGAGCAGTACTTGCAGCAGTAATAACTGAACCAGTAATAGCAGCAGAAATAACAAATTTAGATAATTTTCCTAGTTTTTTCATTTTCAACATTCTCTGTTAATAAGCATTAATTAAAAGTCTATTTAAGCCGATTTTTTTTGTTAGATATCGAACAAAAAACGGCGCTATATTTATTTATATTGTTGATTTTATACTCTGTCTTCAGTATTAAAACTTAGCCAGAAAATATTTAAATAATTTCATTAATTTCATACTTATTCGGCATATTTACATAAGTATAGACAAACTTTATATTCTTAATTGCATGTTAATAGAAATGCACTCAAATATTTGTGTAGTAAAAGTAATATTCTTTTTAATTAGTTGAACAAAACCTATAAAAATCGTATTAATACTTATTTTTCATTAAAATAACGAAGGATTATATGGGGATTGATAGAGATAATTACGGGGTTATGAAACTCTAAGATTGTATAGGCTGTTGATTAACTGTTCAAACATCCTCTAAAACCAAAACCCCAATTTACTAAGTTAGCTTAAATAACTGATGACTGAAATAGGTTATATATGTTATCACCAAGCCAATTGATTTTTTACTATCAAAATGCCTCAAAATTTCTCCAATCGAAACCTGCAAGATTATTCTTTTAAAGGAAAAGACTTAACAAATGCTGATTTTAGTAATACAAATATTCAGGGTGCTGATTTTAGTAAAGCAATTCTTCGGGGAGCAAACTTCACTAATTGCAAAGCAGGAATACCATATTCTTAGTCACGGCTTTATTATATTCAGGACTTACGCAACTGTCACAAGACTCAGATGGTGCGTGACACCACAAGTCTTATTATCACCTTGAAAATTGATCGAAGTGTCACAGCACCCTACGAAAAAATATGTCGTTTGCGTAAGTCCTAATATTATTTCAATATATTGTTTTGGTTTCTTATAGTCATCGCAATAATGGGAGCTTTAACAATTGATAGAGTTAGACAATCCACCAACTTTCAAAAAGCTGATTTAACAAACGCTAATTTTACATCAGCAAATCTAGAAGCAACAGATTTCGCCGGAGCAAAACTTACGAATACTGATTTTACAGATGCTAAATATTAGGATATTTAATTTTTAAACCCGCTTACTATTGAAAATTTATTGATATGACCAAACAACAAGTTCAACCCCGCGCTGAAAATCAAATAGAATTTGTCGAAGCAAATGCCTGCGAATTGCCTTTTGAAGATAATTCCTTTGATGCAGTACTTGCTGTGGAATGTATATTTCATTTTCCTAGCCGAGAACACTTTTTTCAAGAAGCAGCACGAGTTCTCAAACCAGGAGGAACCCTTGCTATCAGCGACTTTGTACCCAGAAAAATAATTCTCCCCTTTATAAAAATAGGTTCCGAATTAGCAAAAGACACTTTGCAAAAAGCTCTTGGATATGTAGATATTAATTTCACCCTCGGTAATTATCGCAAATTATCAAGAAATACAGGTTTTACACCTTTAATTGAAGAAGATATAACTCCGAATACTTTACCAACCTATTCCTTAATACGAAAATTGCAAAATAAAGAAGATAAAATAATCAATTTTGCACAAAGTGTAAGTCGTTGGGGAATAATTCGTTATTTGGTTTTGTCTTACATGAAGAATGATTAATTTAAATGATTATTCCTTGCAGCTAGATAAAACCTCCTCCCATCGAGCCAAAATCAATTTCTTTACTCCTTCCCCTCCGCGTAACTTTGCGCTAACCTCCGCGTACCTTTGCGTTAAAAAAACTGTATTTCTCACAAATTTCCAGCAACTGAAATAAACCACACTCTTCCGATAAATGCTTCCTTACGTCGCAACTTTTAACAACCTACTTTTACAAGCATCTCACCATCTTCCGACTCACCAAAATCAACTCGAAAACTTAAAACCATAATAGTTGAAAACACTGAAGCACGATGTTATAAATCAAAGTTATATTCAAAACTCGTCATAAAAAGTGTGCAAGGCAAGGGGTGCATGTACCCATTTACTATGAATCAAGCACAAATCCCATCATGGCAAAAGGTTCGCGCTACATTTCAACAAATTTGGGGCTATGAAGATTTTCGTTCACCTCAAGGCGAAATTGTCCAAAGTCTACTTGATAAAAAAGATGCATTAATAATTATGCCCACCGGTGGAGGTAAATCAATTTGTTTCCAACTTCCCGCACTTTTACAAACAGGTTTAACTTTGGTGGTGTCTCCCTTAGTTGCACTAATGGAAAACCAAGTGCAAGAATTAAAAGAACGAAAACTTTCCGCAGCACTAATACACAGCCAATTATCTGTTTCTCAACGTCGTCAAACCCTACAAGCATTAGAAAGAAAGCAGTTAAGATTACTTTACCTTTCTCCAGAAACTTTATTGAGTCCCCCAGTATGGGAAAAATTATCTCACCCAGAACTTGAAATAAATGGGTTGATACTCGACGAAGCTCATTGCTTGGTACAATGGGGGGATACCTTTAGACCAGCATATCGAAGATTAGGGGCAGTTAGACCAGCGCTACTTAAGACAAAAAGAAGAGGTACGAAAATAGCACTAGCCGCTTTTACCGCCACCGCTGACCCTTTAGCCCAAACTGTAATTTTAGAAACTTTACGATTACAGCAACCTGCTTTATTTAAGCTGAATCCTTATAGAAATAATCTTAACCCGAACGTCCGGATTATTTGGACTCCCCAAGGAAGACAGCAACAATTATTAAAGTTTATTCACAAAAATAAATATTCTTCGGGATTGGTTTACGTTCGCACGCGAAAAGATAGCGAGAATTTAGCGGCATGGTTGAGACAAAAAGGTAACAAGACGGCTAGCTATCATGGTGGATTAGCTGCGGAAGAAAGACGCGAGATTGAAGCTAGCTGGTTAAATGGAAAAATACCCTTTGTGGTTTGTACATCAGCTTTCGGTATGGGAATTAATAAACCCGATGTCCGATGGGTGATTCACTTTCAAGCGCCGTTATTGTTATCGGAATACGTTCAGGAAATTGGACGTGCTGGAAGAGACGGAAAACCAGCAGAAGCACTAACATTAATTAGCGAACCTACTGGATTATTGAATCCAGAAGATAAACAAAGACAGAAATTTTTTGAAGAAAAGCTGCGAGAACAGCAACTTGCAGCAAAACAATTAATTAAAAAATTGCCGCCTGCTGGAGAAGTAGAAGCAGTAGCGCAAAAATTTCCCGATGCAACTTTAGCCTTGTCTTTGCTGCATAGCATGGGTAAATTAAAGTGGATTGACCCTTTTAATTACATTATTCAGCAAGACTCACAAAAGAAAAATAAACTTAAATCGCACCCCCGAAATCAAATGCGTGAGTATCTAACTACAAAAAAATGTCGCTGGCAATTTTTATTAAATGCCTTTGGATTTGAAAAAGAAACAGAAAATCTAAGCTGCGGACATTGCGACAATTGTAAAAGTAGTTAGTTGTTAGTTGTTGGTGGTTAGTTGTTAGTAGTCACTATAGTTGTAAATTTTATAGTCAAATATTACATCGACTCTAAAATCTATTTATAAGGATTCATCCTTACTGGAAGAACTACGCTCCCTGTATCCCCTCAACCATAAGCATTGGGGACTACTTTTCCCTTAGAGAATATTGAGCCTTTAAGTATTTTTTGATTTGCTCGTTAATTTGAGTTTAGTTTACCCCCTGCGGGCTTTCAGTAAGACTGTTTAAGCGGTTGTTGACTATAATCTTAATGAAATTAAACAATACATACTTCCCAACTATCAACTAACTACTATCAACTATCAACTATCAACTAACTACTATCAACTAACTACTATCAACTATCAACTATCAACTAACTACTATCAACTATCAACTATCAACTATCAAATAACAACTAATTTAAAATTGCTGTAAAAAGCGCAAATCGCTAGCATAAACACGGCGGATATCATCGAGTTGATGTAATACCATTGCAAAACGCTCTACACCGAAACCAGCAGCAAAACCAGTGTATACTTCTGGATCGTAACCTACGGCTTTTAAAACATTGGGATCTACCATACCGCAACCCATAACTTCTAACCAGCGTCCGTTCCACCTTAAATCTACTTCTGCTGAAGGTTCTGTGAACGGAAAATAACTTGCCCGGAAGCGAATATCTTCCACCTCACCGAACATTGCTTCCAAAAACTCTTTGACGGTACCTTTAAGGTCGGTGAAAGTTAATCCTTCGTCAACTGCTAAAAGTTCGATTTGATGGAATACTGCTGCGTGAGTTGCGTCTACAGTATCTCTTCGATAAACTCGTCCCGGTGCAATAATCCGAATCGGTGGTTCGCTTTCTTCCATAAACCGAATTTGTACTGAAGAAGTATGAGTCCGCAACATATTTCCGTCGGGAAGATAGAAAGTATCTTGCATGTCGCGGGCTGGATGATCTGGGGGAGTATTGAGCGCTTCAAAATTATAATAATCGCTTTCCATTTCCGGGCCAGCAGCAACCGTGTAACCCATACCCACAAAAATATCTAGGGCTCGGTCAATAACGCTATTTAAGGGGTGAATCCGACCTTGGGGACGAAACACTCCGGGCATCGTCACATCAATTGTTTCCGCTTCAATCTGGGCTTGGATTTTAGCAGTTTCCAAAGCCACACGCTGCTTATCTAAATTATTTTGTAAAGCTTCCTTGACAACATTGGCGATCGCGCCAATTTTTGGACGCTCCTCTGCGCTTAATTTTCCCATACCGCGCAGTAAAATACCCAACTGACCTTTCTTGCCTAGATAGTTAACCCTAAGTTCCTCCAAGCTTTGCAAAGAATCAGCGCTATTTATTGCAATAAGTGCTTCAATACGTAATTCTTCTAATTGAGATTGTAAGTCGCTAGTCATCAGTCATTAATTATTAGTTATCACTCATTGGTTATTAGTTATTAGTCATTAGTGACTAGCAACCCAATAACTCACCCGCTCTTATAATGCCATTGATAAGTTAAAAATAGCTTGTCAAAGAGGAATTAAGAATTGAGCCGAAGATAGACGGAAGACTGGGGAGATGGGCACACAAGGAGACAAGAATAATTTTAAACTTAAACTTACTTCTATAACTGCTAACTGCTAACTGCTAAATTGGCTTAGTGGTAGTTGAGAACAGAAATAATGAGATTATTAATTTCTAATGATGATGGTGTTTACGCTAAAGGTGTACGTACTTTAGCTAATACTATGGCAGAAGCCGGTCATGATGTGAATGTAGTTTGTCCGGATAGAGAACGTTCGGCAACAGGACATGGCTTGACTTTGCACCAACCGATTCGCGCCGAAATAGTAGAATCGGTGTTTCACCCTCAGATAAAGGCTTGGGCTTGTGATGGTACTCCTTCGGACTGCGTAAAATTAGCACTTTGGGCTTTGCTAGATTCACCTCCAGAATTAGTTCTTGCTGGAATTAATCAAGGTGCTAACTTGGGAACGGAAATACTTTATTCTGGGACTGTTTCAGCAGCGATGGAAGGCTTGATTGAAGGTATTCCTAGCATTGCATTTAGCTTAACTAGTTATTCTTCGGGTAATTTTGAAGTTGCGGCTGATTTTGCCAAAATACTTGTTGAACAACTAACCAAAAAAGCAAAACTTGATTCGATGTTACTCAACGTTAATATTCCGGCAGTCGAATCGTCGCAGATAAAAGGTGTGAAATTTACTCGTCAAGGAGTTCGGCGCTACGTTGATGTATTTAATAAACGAGTAGATCCACGGGGAAAAACTTATTATTGGTTAACAGGAGAAGTTCTTGAAGATGTAGAACCGCCAGTTAATTATAATTTACCCGAAAATATACCTATTGATGTGAGTGTTATACAGGATAATTATATCAGTATTACTCCTTTACATTATAACCTTACATATGCAGATGGATTCAAACAGTTATCCCAGAGGGAATTACAGTTTAAGTCAAATATTTGAAGTCAAAAAAATTAAGCTTTTTCGGAGGTTAAATGCATTACTGGAAAATATAGGTTATAAAGTAAAAACGTCTATAAAAAAACATACAGACGTATAGTCCGTCCTTATAAGTTAAAGTTTAAAAGAGACTCGGATTTATAAGCGAAAATACCCTTGAAAAGTATGTGCTGTGACCATTTAATTAACCCTTTTACAAGAAAGGGTAAGACAATATTAATTAAACTCGTAAGAGTAAGATTTTTTGTATTGTTCGCCCGCTCAATCTTGACAAGCAACACTCATGTCTAGGAAAGAGAATCAATTTACCGTAAAATTTTGGGGTGTTCGTGGCAGTATTCCCTGTCCGGGTCGCCAAACTGTCCGTTATGGAGGTAATACCCCTTGCGTAGAGATGGAAGTGGGCGACAAACGCTTTATTTTCGATGGGGGCACGGGAATCCACGTTTTAGGGCAGTCTTTATTACCTAAAATGCCCTTAGAAGCTTATCTTTTCTTCACCCATTCTCATTGGGATCACGTGCAAGGATTTCCGTTCTTTACTCCTGGATTTATTGCAGGCAATAAATTTCATATTTATGGTGCAGTAGCCCCAGATGGCTCTACTGTGGAGCAGCGTTTAAACGACCAGATGCTGCATCCTAACTTTCCCGTACCTTTACAGATTATGCAGTCCAATTTGGATTTTTCCGAGGTTATACCGGGAAAGACGATTTATATAGAAGATATTGCCATAGAAACCGCAGCGTTGAACCATCCAGGTGAATCAGTGGGGTATCGAGTTAATTGGCAAGGTGGTTCTGCCGTATATGTGACTGATACCGAACATTATCCAGATAAGCTGGACGAAAATGTTTTAAAACTTGCCGATCAAGCTGATATTCTAATTTATGATTCAACTTATACCGATGACGAATATTATTCTTCAACATCACCTAAAATTGGCTGGGGTCATTCTACCTGGCAAGAAGCTGTAAAAATTGCTAAAGCCGCGAAGGTAAAAACTTTAGTTATTTTCCATCACGATCCATCTCATGATGATGAATTTTTAGACCGTATTGGACAAGAAGCTAAAGAGAGATTCCCTGGTGCGGTAATGGCTAAGGAAGGAATGGTACTAAAAGTTACAGTAAATATTCCTTTATCAAACAGTTTTCCTATTAGAAGATAATTGATATAAAACTTTTATCTCAAAGCAATTATAGAATTTGGATTAAATTGGTATTCGAGAGCCTTAGTTAAAATATCTATGGCAAGTTGGGAATAGATAATGGGTATTGGGCATAGGTTATTCTGGATGGGGAAATAACAAGCAATTATTAACTCCTAGCTGATAATTCCTAACCCCTTTACACCTTTACTTCCCGCATTGTTAAACATCTCGTCCCAATATTGACGTGCCAAATCTGTCTAAAAATGGGTTTTCTGTGTGGGTTACTTCTTCAACCGAATTAATTCAAACTCCTACTGCTGTTGCCCTTGGTAAATTTGATGGCGTTCATCGCGGTCATCAAAGGGTAATCCAGCCAATTTTGCATAAACCAGCAGACGCAGAACATATTTACCCAACTGTTATTACATTTCTTCCGCATCCTCAAGAGTTTTTTACCGGTAAACCTAGAACTTTGTTGACTCCTTTGGATGAAAAAGTTCAACAGTTAGAACTGCTTGGGGTAAAACAGCTTGTATTAATTCCCTTCGATAAAGAATTATCTGCTTTAACTCCCGAACAGTTCGTAAAACAAATTATCGTAGAAAAATTGCAAGCTGCAAGAATCAGTGTCGGACAAGATTTTTGTTTTGGTTCAAACCGTAGTGGTACCGCAATGGATTTACAGCTACTTGTGGCTGAGTATGGCATTCCGGTAACTATCGTTCCTTTAATAACTCACGAAGACGATTTTTCTGTAGATGAAGAGGCAGAACGCATCAGCACCTCACTCATTCGTCAAAAACTTGAAATTGGGGATATTGAAAGAGCCAACCAATTACTGGGAAGACCTTATACTCTTATGGGTACCGTAGTTAAAGGACAGCAGCTTGGTAGAACCATTGGTTTTCCAACTGCGAATTTGCAGTTACCCCCAGATAAGTTTTTGCCCACTCAAGGAGTTTACGCCGTCCGAGTTGCTCGCATCAACAACCAGGATACAGCTTTAAACAACTGCTGGGGAGTAATGAACATTGGCGATCGCCCTACGGTAAACGGTACTCATTCTACCGTAGAAGTACATATTTTAGATTGGTCTGGAGATTTATATGACAAAAAGCTGCAAATACAATTAATCAAATTTATCAGACCAGAAGAAAAATTTAGTAATTTAGCAGCCCTTAAAGCTCAAATTCAACGAGACTGCAACACCGCCAGGAACTTTTTTAGCTCCGAACGTTAGTTTACTCCAACTCTGGGAACAATAGATTAGGGCATTTGGCATGGGGCATGGGGCATGGGGAGAAATAAAAAATATTAACTCCTCACTCCTAACTCCTCACTCCTAAATCTCAACCTTTAACTTTTTAACCTTTGACTTCCAGGTGCATGAGAGACAAAATTGACGCTCTGACACAAAATCTAGCTCTTACCATTGTTGGTAAATCTGAAGCAATCCGTTTGGTATTAGTTGCTTTATTGGGTGGGGGACATGCTTTACTTGAAGATGTTCCCGGAGTGGGTAAGACTCTGCTAGCTAAATCCTTAGCTCGTTCTATTGATGGTAAGTTTCAACGGCTACAGTGTACCCCAGACTTGTTACCTACTGATATTACGGGTACCAATATCTGGAACCCTAAAACTGGTGAATTCACTTTTCTTGAAGGCCCAATTTTTGCGAACGTCATGCTCGCAGACGAAATCAACCGCGCTACACCCCGCACTCAATCGGCATTACTGGAAGTTATGGAAGAGGGGCAGGTAACAGTTGATGGTGTCTCTCGTGCCGTTCCCACACCATTTTTTGTCATCGCAACTCAAAACCCGGTTGAATACCAAGGAACTTTTCCTTTACCAGAAGCGCAAATGGATAGATTTATGCTTTCCTTGAGCTTGGGTTATCCTACAGAACAAGAAGAGTTACAAATGTTGTCTAGACTCCAAGAAAACAGTAAATTTACTGATTTAAAACCCTGTATTACTTTAGCTGAAGTTGAAGAATTACAGCAAATTTGCGCCAGTATCCGGGTAGAAGCTTCATTACAGCAATACATACTCGACTTAGTGAGAGCCACAAGGTGCGATGAAGAAATTACTCTCGGTATCAGCCCCAGGGGAACTGTAGCCTTACACCGCGCCACACAAGCTTTTGCCTATCTTTCTGGGCGCGATTATGCAATCCCCGATGACGTGAAGTTCATTGCTCCTTATGTTTTGAGTCACCGTTTGATTCCCGTAGGAGGAAGGAGAGCGCAAAGTGTAATGGAGCGTTTGTTACGAGTTGTGGCGATTCCTTAAATCAGTTAGCAGTTATCAGTGAACAGTGAACAGTGAACAGTGAACAGTGAACAGTGAACAGTGAACAGTTAGTAGTTTTAGGGTGCGTTATGGCTGAAGCCTAACGCACCGAGGTATTTAAATATTACAATATATAATTCAATAGCAGCACTATTTGAATTTGCTCATTTTCTAGGAGTGGAATTCGACGAACAAAAGCTTAATTTATATATTTCATATTGCCGAGAAATTTGGTGCGTTATTCCTTTTGATAAAACTGTCATTGTTTGTGAAAAACCACGATTCTCATGGAATGAAAATCCTTTACCATATGCTAATAAGCTACCAACTATGACTTTCTCTGATGGTTATAGTATTTGATTTATATGATGTCGGGTTAAAACAGAATAATAACTATTTTCTTTACAAATTAAATTGGATATCAATTTACATTGCTATAGGATGGCAGCTAACCGGTATTTGTATTTGAAATTCCGTACCTTCTCCCAAAGTAGAAATACAGTTTAATTTTCCATCATGCTGCTCAACTATAATCTGGTAGCTCATAGATAATCCCAAACCAGTACCTTTTCCTACAGGTTTAGTTGTAAAAAATGGGTCGAATAACTTAGAAATATTATCTTTAGGAATACCATAACCATTATCAATAATGCTAATTTGTACGATATCATGCTGTATTAATTTAGTCAAAATACGAATTTGAGGATATTCCTGTTCAGATATTTGGTTATTTTGGATTGCTTCTTCCAAAGCATCAATTGCATTATTTAAAATATTTAGAAAAACTTGATTCAGTTTTCCTGCATAACATTCAACTAAAGGTATCTCACCAAATTCTTTGGTAACTATAATTGCACTTCGATGGGGTTGAGTTTCCAAACTATTCTGCAAAATCATTAAAGTACTATCGATACTTTCATGAATGTCAATTTGTTTAAATTCTGCTTCATCTAAACGCGAAAAAGTTCTCAAAGACAGTACAATTTGAGCAATTCTTTCTGCTCCAGTCTTCATTGATTTAATCATTGACGGTAAATCATCTTGCAGGTAATCTAATTCGATTTCTTCAATAAAATTTTCTGCTTCCACACTATCGGGAAAGTTATATTGATAAATTTCGATCAGTTTTAACAAGTCTTCAAAATATTCTTGCGTGTATGTCAAATTAGCATCGATAAAATTAACGGGATTGTTGATTTCATGAGCAATACCGGCTACTAATTGCCCCAAACTCGACATTTTTTCGCTCTGAATTAACTGTACTTGAGTACGCTGTAATTGCAAAAGAGTATTTTCTAACTCTTGAGTTTGTTGACGTAATTGTGCTTCTGCCTGTTTGCGTTCGGTAATATCTCTAAAATAGAAAATCTTACCATAGTTATTTCCATCTAAAGAATTTACTGAAGCAATATATCGCTCAAACGTTTTTCCATTCTTTAAATAAATTTCATTCCGACAACTTTTGTCTGGATGCTTAAATATATATTCTAAAGTAGATATAAATTCTTCAGGTTTTTCTAATTTTTCTAGTATCGCGGCAAAAACTTGTTCGTGCTTACCTGTATCAATCACGGATTGATTAATTTCCCATAACTCAATAAAGCGCTGATTATATGATAGTGATTCACGATATTCGTCAACAACTAAGATGCCATCAATAGAAGCTTCTTGCTGTGCTTGTAAAATTGAATTAGTCCTAAGCAACGACTGTTCCGCTAGTTTACGTTCGGTAATATCTCGAAAATACCAAACTCTACCAAAGTATTCTCCTTTCAAAGAACTAACGGGAGCGCAATAGCGTTCAAAAGTGCGCCCATCCCCTAAATCAATTTCATCTCTAATAGATTTTTCTACATCATTATATAAATTTTCTACTTCATTGATAAATTTTCCTACATTTGTAAATTTCTTTACGATAGATGCTAGAAAGTGTTTTTCATCTGCGGTTTCAATAACTGACTGAGGAATTTGCCATAACTCTACAAAACGCTGATTGCACGATAAGATATTTTGATTTTCATCTACTACTAAAATTCCATCAATGGCAGCTTCCTGTTGAGCCTGTAACATTGCATTACTAAGCAACAAAGCTTTTTCTGCTTGCTTGCGTTCGGTTATATCTAGAATAAAACCATGCCAAAGAATAGTGCCATTTTGCAATTTTTCGGGACGGGCACGACTTTTTATCCACTTTATTTCTTCGGAAGGAAGAACTATTCTTCCTTCATGTTCCCAAGGTTCAAAATTTTTAGCAGAAATTTCCAAAGAAATTTGAAAGGCTTTCAAATCGTTTGGATGGGCTTTTGCAAAAATCAAATTCGCATCTGCTTGAATCTGCTCTGGCTTTAAACCATAAATTTCATAGCAACCAGAACTAACATAAGGAAAAGTCATCGAACCATCGGCACATAGTTGAAACTGATAGAGCATTCCAGGTACATTTGCTGCGAGTTTATGTACTTTAGCCTCAGTGTTTTTTCGTTCTTCGATTTCAGCCTGTAAAATTTTATTTGTCTTGGTTAATTCTTTTGTCCTTATTAAAACAAGGGATTCCATTTCATCATAAGCTGATTGTAAGGCTATTTCTGTTTGCTTAAGATGAGTAATATCTGTAATAAAACCATTCCAAATAATTGAGTCATCTGATTGTTTTTGCGGACGAGATGCAGTTCTCATCCATTGAATTTTTTCAGATGATTTGATTAAACGTCCTTCCCAATAAAATGGTTCAAAAGTTTCTGCTGAATTCTTCAAAGACTTCTCAAAATTTTTGTAATCTTCTGGATGTATCATCGAAAATAACAAATTAGATTCTGCTTGAATATCTTCAGCTTCTATATCTAATAGTTCATAACTACCAGGACTTGCGTAAGGAAAAGATATTGAGCCGTCAGCATCTATTTTTAATTGATAAAGCATTCCCGGAACGTTTGCCGATAACTTTTGAAATTTCTCTTCGCTTTCGCGCAAAGTCGCTTCTGCTTGCTTTTGAGCGGTAATATCTGTACTAGTGCTAATAATACGATAAACTCTACCTTGGTGATTTGACAGTGGAGTTAGAGTAGTTAAAAATAACATTTCTTTATCTCCAATTGTTACTGTTTCCTCAAAAGTAATGGGCTTCCCATCAAGGACACATCCTTGATTTCTTTGTTCTGTTATCTTTCCTAATTTATCTCCTAAAACTTTTGAGGGAGTTTTACCAACTATTTGCTGATTGCTTAAACTAGAAACTAGCTCAGTTTCTTTATTAATTCCAAAATAATGAAATTGATTCTCCTCTGTTACTTCATAAACGATAATTCCTAGCGCGACTCCATCATAAATAGTGCGAAGAAATGCTTCATTTTGAGCTAAAGCCTCTTCTACCTGCTTGCGCTCCGTAATATCTTCAACTGTTGCAAGCACCCCTACTATATTTCCCTCTGAATCGCGCAACGGAATTTTGTTAGTATCTAACCAAATTTCTTTTCCATCTGCTTTTTGCTTCTTCTCGACAATATGTAACTCTGGAATTCCAGATTCTATTACTCGCTTATCCCATTGTCTATAAAGTTCGCATTGTTCTCTAGTTGCGTACAATTCAAAATCAGTTTTGCCGATTATTTCCTCCACAGAACTCAAACCCCATACATCAGCAATCTTTTGATTGCAACCAAGAAAAACACTATTGCAATCTTTCCAAAAAATAATTTGGGGTATACTATCTACTACTAACTGCAAAAAATTCTTTGATTTTATTAGTTCTTCTTGAGAATTATGACGATAAATAATAATTCCTAAGCATTGAGCAGCAATTTGTAAAGCTAATTTTTCGCTGTCTAACCATTGACGCTCTTTGCAACAGTTATCAAAGCGAATATATCCCCAAAAACTGTCTGCTATTTGAATTGGTATTACTAAAATTGAATAAATATTTGCAGCTTCTAAAGCTTCCCGTTCTAAATCAGGAAAATCATTGACAGAACCAGCAATTATTTCTCCTTTAGCAAGGATAGAATACCATCGCTCAAATATATCAAATTCTGTTTTAACTTGATTATTTGACCAATTGTTACGATTATTATCCGTGATAATAGATACTCGATCTACTTGGATAGCAATTCCTAATTCAGCTAAGGCATTATTAATAGATTCGCGATAATCTCTGTTATTTACGATATTATTTATTGCTTTAATTACACTACTTGTAAACTCATTTTGAGAATGAGCAGCGGTTATTTCTTTAATATTACCTATTAGGAATTGATTCCCCGAATCATCATATAATAAAGTCTTTTTTGTAGAAACAATATAAACTGCTCCTCGGGCATCTTTAAAATATCCCTTATCTTCATAGCTAACACCTGAAGTAAATATTAATTCATCATTTTCCCAGAAAATATCAGCTTGTTCGGTAGAGAAAAAGTCGTAGTCAGATTTATCAACCAGTTCTTCTCTTTGATAACCCGTCAACTCACAAAAAGCATTATTAATAAATATCCATCTATGTTCTCGATCTTTGACAAAAATTGGGTCAGATACATTATTGATTATTTCAAGCAAAAAACTTTGAGAAAAGTTATTCCCAGAGTTATCTACTGGTAGATAAGGGTTCATTGGCGGAGTCATCTATTGCTAATCAGCTTGATAATTGCTGCTTGTATAGCCTCATCTCCTATTATTCCCAATGTTGAGTGTATTTCAACAGATATCGAAAAATAAATCGGTTGTTATTGCCGTTGTCTAATGCAATGAAACTTCTACAAAGGTAGTAATAAGACTTGTAGCGCCAGCCTTCCCGTCAAAATTTTAATGGCTGCGCGTCACAATGCCTTAGCAAACGTCAGCGACAGCCTTAGAGGTTGTTTGAAAAGTATCGTTTTTAACCGGCATTATCGCTTCATCCCCCCTTCCCCCCTTATAAAAGGGGGGTAAAAGTCCCCCTTTTATAAGGGGAGCCACTGCGTTGGGCGGTGAAACACTTGCGGTGGACGGGTTCCCCGGCATAAGCAAAGTGTTGAACCCGAAGGGGTTCCCCGACTTGTAGCAAGTGGCGTGGATTTAGGGGGAT